>CAYWUK010000113.1:0-1421 GCA_964461475.1 uncultured Dehalococcoidaceae bacterium | reverse complement strand
CGTTGGTCATTGCTGGTCACCTCTATGAGTTCTGACAGCCTGGATAGCTCTGCCAATCTCAACCATTAACTGTAAAGAGAGGAGAATGACTCCAAAAAGCATGGCCGTTTGTGGCCACTGCTGTGGCACTGCCAGCCAGGTTCCGCTAAGCTGCCCCCTCGTCCCCCGACTTGCTGAGTAAGTGATTAGTTGATAAGTTGCATTCATTAGAAATGGCATAAAAGCTACAACCAGCAATAAGGTAAACAATCTGAGCCAGTTTCTGACTTTGACGGGAAACCTGGACACTAAGACTTCTATACGTATATGGGCCTTCGCCCTGGCAGTGTAAGCCAAGCCAATGAAAGTGACTGCTACAACGAGATAGCCCCCTATTTCGTCAGCCAGTATCAGTGGAGAGCGAAGGATATACCTGGAGACCACCTCCGCCATCACAAGGAACATAAAAAAGATGACCAACCAGCCGGGAAAATATCCACTCAGGACATCACTTACTGTTTCGACAATGCTAACTATTCGCTTCATTTATCACATCCCTAAGAACTTTGCACTTCCTTAAGAAATGACATCAAGATATGACACCCCACGAGGCGGCGCAAGCTGGGATAGCCACGCCGCCTCGCGAGAATAATAGCATACAAAGCACTCAAATCAATTTACTTGGGGTTCTTCTCAAAGAGCCTGTACTTGGATACAATCTCATCAGCCAAGGCCAGGAATGCTTCTCCCTCAGAGCCAGTTTTCTCAAGCCAAGCTGGAGCAAGTGTGTCTCTCAGAGCTTGGGTTGCCTTAGCCATGTCCGCTTCCGGCAGATCGACTACATGTAGTCGGGTATCTTTTTTCACTTCCTCCAACGCAAGGAGGGCATTTAGGTCTTCTTCAAGCGCTATCATGGGCTCCAAGTCGCGCGCTGTGCTCACGAGCGCTTCCTGCAAATCATCTGGCAAGCTATCGAATTTTTCCGCATTCATGAGCAGATCCGAAGTAAAGACCGCAGAGAAAGGCACCGCCGTTGCGTACCTGACGATATCATTCCAGCCCTGACTGAGCACGAAGGCATCACCACTCAAAGCTCCATCAAGAGTACCCGCGAGCAATGCCCCGGTAACATCAGGGGCGGACATCCCGACAGGCGCCATGCCCAAAGCTTCAAGCCCCTTTTGTCTCAAAGTGCCATAAGCCCTTATCTTCAAACCCTTCAAGTCATCCAGTGTGGCGATTTTGTTTTTCGCCCATACCCTCTTTGGGTTTGAACCCCATGATATGGTACCGAGGTGAACAAGGCCTGCTTCACGAAATGTTCTATCATATATCTCTCGCACATCTGGGTCGCGGAACACCGCCATCTGTTCGGCATTACCCTCACGGATATCGGTAGAGAGAACCCCGGGTACCTGATGCCAGTCCCACAAGGGGTAGGT
>CAYWUK010000112.1:0-5975 GCA_964461475.1 uncultured Dehalococcoidaceae bacterium | reverse complement strand
GCACCGAGGTTACGCCTTCTTCGCGCATGGCCTTGCAGGCCTGCGTACCGGCATAGTCAAACTCCGCCGCCTGCCCGATGATTATGGGCCCCGAGCCGATGATTAGGACTTTAGAGGGTTTGGTCAAGATGATTTACTCCTTTTAGTTAACGAAAGAAATCAATAATTTTCGTAACATTTTCCATTACAGTAGTCCAGTTAGTTCCTAATAAGGTAATTACTATTAAAAGAGCTGTGCTCACAATGCTTAGAACTTTATGGGCCTTTATCCTGTGCCAGGTTTTAGTAGTTACGTTTTCTAAAAGTTCTTTGATAAATCGGAAGAACCTCTGCAACTTGAAGATTTTTTTGAGTTCCTCCTTCGTTTTTTGCCTTTCAATTATAGATTTCAAGTTCCTTTCATAAGTGTTAATTAGATAAGAATAAAAATCTCGTTTCTCTTTATCTGAGGAAGGCATAGTATATATTATTAAATGCGTATCTTGAAACATTCGATACTCGATTGATCCCTTATTAAATAACTCTTCTAGAGTAATATCGGCTTTAGCCTTCCACATTTCATATTTGTCATTTCCGTAATTTAATAGTTTGAAATCGGACATCTCGTTAAGAAGTTCTTGTAGTAATGTTACCTTTTTACTATAGCCCATCTTATCTACCTCACCCCCTTTGTCCCCCTCTCCTGCGCAGGAGAGGGGGAGGGATATGGGAGAGGGGCTGCGCCCCTCAAACTCCCTGTATTAATTCCGCCCACTTTATCGGCTGTAATTAATGAGTTTTACTTGGTTATTGGAATATGACCAAGTTGTAGCCCAATATGTTGTTCTCGTTTCACCTAATACGCGCATGCTGGTGGCAACAGAACCCTGTATTCGCCATTGGCCTGCACCTTCATAGACAGCTGCCCATTGACCTACTGGTTGAGCACCCTGTATTGGGAAATTAGGTACGCCGTAAACTAAGACTGTGTTTATGACTTGGTCGGTAGTCATGGCTGCTTCTGGATAAGTAGGTGTTTTTTGCGTTGCTTGTTCCGTTGTACAGGCAGTAAATATTCCTAGCGTAGCTAGCGTGAGTGGAATAATGAGGAGTATTATAAGAATTTTTGTAAGTTTGCACATTGTTCTTTCCTCCTTGTTCCTTCTCTCCCTCCCCCCTCGTTTCTTATCTATTCCCACCCGCGCCGCCCTCGTATCATCTGCGGCTTAGCCCGTAGTTCCTTGCCCCGCCCCCTAAAGCGGGGCGTCTAAGAGGGGAGCAGCCCTTCTTCTTTAATTTCTCCCCTTCCCCTTACCCAATCCCAAAGGGGAAGGGGACACAGGGGATAGGGTTCACCACATATAAAAAGGGGCGGCATCCCCGCAGCAAATCAGCCTTTGAACTCCTTTATCATCTCCATGAACTGCTCAAACAGGTACACGTTGTCCAGGGGGCCGGGGGAGGCCTCGGAGTGGTACTGTATGGCGAAGATGGGCAGCTCCCTGTGCCTCAGCCCCTCCACCGTGCCGTCGTTCAGGTTGATGTGCGTCACCTCCAGCCCGTCCCTGAGCGTATCAGGGTCAACGGCATAGCCGTGATTCTGCGCGGTGATGTGCACCCTGCCAGTTTGCAGGTCCTTTACCGGGTGGTTGCCGCCGCGGTGGCCGAACTTGAGTTTATAATTTTTGCCGCCGAAGGCGCGGGCGATGAGCTGGTTGCCAAGGCAGATGCCCATGATAGGCTTTTTGCCGGCGAGCTGCCGTACCGTGTCCGTGATGTAGTCCAGCAGGTCGGGGTTGCCCGGCCCCGGCGATAGCACTATTCCGTCTGGTTCCATGTTCAGTATTTCGGCGGCGGACGTATTGCAGGGCACGGCTGTCACTTTACACCCAAAACGGTGCAGAAGTCGCAGTATGTTGTATTTCAGGCCGCAGTCCAGGGCGACGATGTTCGCCAGCGGCGGAGTTTCATTATAGGAATCGGGCTGCCACTGGTAAGGCGTTTTCGTGCTGACCTGCCCGACGAAGTCAATTGAGCCGTAGTCGGGCAGCTTTTTCACCTCCTGCAGGGCCTGTTCCGGCGACTTGTCGCTGGTTATCATGCCCGGCATCACCCCCGCCGAGCGCAGCCTGCGCGTTATCGCCCGCGTATCAATACCGTAGATGCCGGGGATGCCGCTTTCGGCCAGGTATTCGTGTAATGTCCCGCCGTTGAGATAGTGGCTGGGCAGTTCGCACTCCTCCCTGACGGCGAAGCCCCGCACCTGTATCCGCCCCGACTCCACGTCCTGCCCGTTGGTGCCGTAGTTGCCGATGAGCGGGTAGGTAGGCACGACTATCTGCCCGGCGTAGGACGGGTCTGAGAGCATTTCCTGGTAGCCTGCCATGCTGGTATTGAACACGACCTCGCCGCAGGCATCGCCCTCGGCGCCGAAGGAGAGGCCTTCATATACCGAGCCGTCCTCCAGCGCTAAAATCGCTTTTTTCGTCATAATGCGCTATCCAGCCTCTATTTTGATGCTGTCGTCCTTATAGGCCAGTTTGCCCTGAAATATGGTCGCCATCACCTTACCCCTGAGCACCGAGCCTGCCAGCGGGGTGTTCTTGCCCCTGGAGGCGAACTGCGCGGGGTCAACCGTCCACTCTTTGTCCGGGTCGAAGATGACTATGTCGGCGGAGGTCCCTGGTTCAAGCGTGCCCAGCTTCTCCTCCTTGATGAGCTTTGCCGGCCCGCTGGTGAGCTTGGCTATGAGCGTAGTCAGGGGTATATGTCCAGAGTGCACCAGCCCCATGAGGCTGCCCAGCGCCGTCTCAAATACGCTGATGCCGAATCCGGCTTTAGCGAAATCGCAGCGCTTGTCGGCCTCGGCGTGGGGCGCGTGGTCGGATACTATAATATCAATCACGTTCTCCTTGAGTCCCTGGAATAATGCTTCAATGTCCTTTTTGGTGCGCAGCGGCGGGTTCACCTTGGCCAGAGTGCCCCAGTCCACGACCATGTCCTCGGTGAGGGTGAGGTGGTGGGGAGTAGCCTCGGCGGTGAACCTGATGCCCTTTTCCTTGCCGCGCCGTATGAGCTCAACTCCGCCACTGGTGGTAACATGGTCAATGTGCAGGTATCCGCTGGTCTCCCCGGCGAGGGCTATATCCCGCGCAATCATGTTCTCTTCGGCGGCGGCCGGCCACCCGCGCAGCCCCAGCCTCCGAGCTATGGCGCCTTCGTTTATCAGGCCGCCCTCGGCGAGGGCCGTATCCTCGCAGTGGTTGCTTATGGGCAGGCCGATGGCCCGGCTGCGCTCCAGCGCCTGGCGCATGAGGTTTGAGTCGCCCACCGGCGCGCCGTCATCGCTGTAAGCGACGACCCCCGCCCCGGCCAGTTCCTCCATGTCAACCAGCTCCTCTCCCTTTCTGCCCTTCGTGACGCAGCCCAGGGGCAGGACGCGCACCGCGCCTTCCTTGCTGGCTATTGATTTTACATAATCTATCATTTCCCGGCTGTCCAGGGGAGGATTGGTGTTGGGCATGCAGCAGATGGTGGTAAAGCCGCCCCTGGCGGCGGCCTGCGTGCCGCTGGCGATGGTCTCCTTCTGCTCAAAGCCGGGCTGCCTCAGGTGGCAGTGGAAGTCAACGAATCCGGGGCAGACAATCAGCCCTTCTGCGTGGAGGACATCGTAGCCCTGCCGGGGTGGGGTCGTTCCTCCTTTGCCCAGCCAGGATATTCTGTCACCGCTGACCAGCAAGCTGCCGGTTTCATCGATACCCTGGGTGGGGTCAATTATCCGTCCGCCTTTTATAAGCAGCTGTTTCATCTGACCTCCTCTAGTGGTGTTCTTCGCTGTAGTGGCTCGGTTTGAAGCCGTAAGCCTCGGCCTCTTCTTCTGAGTTGAAGATAATCAGGTTCTCCGGCCTTATCTTCTTCACCCAGTGGCTGGCGGCGCTGTGGTATCGCTTGGTTTCCGTCTTTCCCTCGTGCCATTCCGTGCTGGCGACGAATCTGGGTTCTATGCCATGCTCGCAGTATACGCACCTCAGTATCAACGGGTCGTAGCCGACTATCTTGAATTCGGGCTTCAGGTATTTGATTTCGGTCTCCTGCCTTGATACGCACTTCTGGTTGGGGCATCTAACCCCGAAATCTCGTTTATATAGAGGGTATTCTGCTTTCTTAGCGGCGGGTTTTTCCTCCACGAGGGGTATATCTCTGGCCCCAAGAAGGAGGGCGATGAGCGCCATCCTCACCGGCACCCCCCGCGCCGCTTGCTTGAAGTACATGCTGCGGCGGTCAGCATCCATCTCGTAGGCCAGTTCGTCGACGCGAGGCAGCGGGTGCATGACCAGCGTTTTCTGGAATGCCCTGCCGCTGAGCAGCTTCTTATTCACCACCGGGTACTTTTTCTTTAGCTCCTGCGCCTCCTCGCCGCTGAACCTCTCCTTCTGCGGCCGGGTGACGTAGAGGGCGTCAACCCCGTGCTTGAGCTCCACCTGGAGGCTGACGTCTGGCATCATTGCCAGTTGATGAGGGCTGCTGGGCGTTGTGTATATGGCATCCAGCGGGAAGACGGGCTCTTCCCCCGTTCTTTTCAGGGCGTCGGCCTTCACCAATTCGCCGCCGTATTCCGAGGTTAGTTTTTTAAGGATGTGCTCCGGCACTTCCAGCCCGGGGCTGGGGCAGAAGAGGATATTTGCCCCGAACTTTGCCAGCGCGAAGATTAAGGAGTGAATAGTCCTGCCGTATTTCAAATCGCCCCAGAGGGCAATCTTCAGCCCCTTGATGGACTTCCTTTCCTTTCTGATGGTGTATAGGTCAAGGAGTGTCTGCGTCGGGTGCTGGTGCCCTCCGTCGCCGGCGTTTATCACCGGAACGCCGGAGTAGTCGGCGACTACCCTGGCTGCTCCCTCCCAGGGGTGTCGGATGACGATGATGTCGGCGTAGCTGCCCACCACCCTCGCCATGTCGGCGATGCTTTCTCCTTTGGCCAGCGAGGTCGCCCCTACATCGGAGGCGGTGATGACGCTGCCGCCGAGGCGGTGCATGGCGGACTCAAATGACAGGCGCGTGCGCGTGCTCGGCTCAAAGAACAGGCTCGCCATTACCTTGCCGCGGCACAGGTCAAGCTGTTCATAGGTTGCGTCCGACATCTCGTCGGCCAGGCAGAACAGTCCCTCTATCTCGCCGTTGGATAAATCATCTATGGTGACCAGGCTGCTATTTTTTAGAGTCATGGTAGCTCCTTCCCAGGCCGGATGTCTGGCCTGGCTCATCCTCGGCTCGCTTATCATCGGCCGGGCTTACGATGGCTACTTCATCCGCGCCGTCGGTCTCCGTCAGGCTGACCCGGATTTCTTCGTGTCTGGCGCTTGGTATGTTCTTGCCAACGTAGTCAGCCCTTATCGGCATTTCGCGGTGTCCGCGGTCGATGAGGACGGCCAGCTGGATTGAGCGGGGCCGCCCCAGGTCTATGAGGGCATCCATCGCGGCGCGAATGCTGCGGCCGGTATATAGCACGTCGTCAACCAGGACTATGGATTTATCGTCGATGTCCGCCGGGATATCGGTGCGCTGGAAGACATGCTGCCCATCTGTTGCAGCGAGGTCATCCCGGTATAGGCTGAAGTTTAAAGCCCCCACCAGCACCTTCGCCCCTTCAAAGCGCTCGATGTTGGCCGCTATGCGCCTGGTCAGGGGCACGCCGCGGGTATGCAGTCCCACCAGCATCAGATGGTCTATGCCCTTGTTTCGCTCGATGATTTCGTGGGCAATGCGGGCGAGAGTTCTCCTTATGTCGTCGGGCAGCATTATAACCGTTCTGGCCATAAAAAAACCTCCTGCCCTGTCTGGCAAGAGGTCTGGTTTGCCTTATCCGCTGACTTTCCCTTGCCAGCCTCACCGGGCCAGCTTAAAGGCTCATGGTTAGTATAGCATATTAAATGAACTTGTTACAAGACTGTTGGTTCTGGTCGTTTCGTCATCTTAACCTCACCCCCTTAGTCCCCCTC
>CAYWUK010000111.1:0-5989 GCA_964461475.1 uncultured Dehalococcoidaceae bacterium | reverse complement strand
TTTCTCGAACAGAAAGAAAGGAGGCAGGTGTCACTAATCACCTGAACGAGTACAATAAATTGCACTGATAGCCCCAAGCTGTTATAATAAAACCCGAGGCGATGCGCAACGACCTGCTACAAAACCTCTCGTGCCCCCTTGGGTGAGAGGTTTTCATTATAAACACAGAGCATAGAATATGGCTATCAAGAAAGCGTCAGCAAGAGAAGAAAAACTGGAGACGATGCGGCACTCAGCTGCCCATGTGATGGCGGAGGCTGTCTTGTCCATCTTCCCTGATGCCAAGTTTGGCATCGGCCCGGCCATTGAAGATGGCTTTTATTACGACTTCGATTTGCCCCGCCCGCTCACCCCCGATGATTTGGGCGTCATCGAGGAAAAGATGAAGGGGATAATCGACTCCGGTTTGCCGTTCAAGAGGAGTGAAGTAAGCAAGGAAGAGGCTCGTAAAATATTCGCCTCGCAGCCTTACAAGATAGAGCTGCTCGCCGAAATCCCCGATGAGAAGGTCAGCGTGTACCGGCAGGGCACTTTCACCGACTTGTGCCGGGGGCCTCATGTAAGCTCCACCGAAGAGATAAAGGCCGTCAAGCTGCTCAATATCGCCGGGGCTTACTGGCGCGGCGACGAGCACAACCCCATGTTGCAACGGATATACGGCATCGCTTTCGCCACAAAAGAAGCCCTGGAGCAGCACCTTGAAAAGCTAGAGGAAGCCGCCAGGCGCGACCATAGAAAGCTGGGCAAGGAGCTTGACCTGTTCAGCATCCACGAGGAAGCCGGGTCGGGGCTGGTGCACTGGCACCCCAAGGGCGGGGCTATACGCCGCGTCATTGAGGATTTCTGGAAGGACGAGCACGTCAGGCGCGGCTACGACATAGTCTATACGCCGCACATCGCCAAGCTGGACTTATGGAAGACCAGCGGCCATTGGGAGTTCTACCGCGATTACCTATACAGCCCGATGGACGTGGAAGGCCAGCAGTACATCGTCAAGCCCATGAACTGCATCGGGCACATCCTGATGTACAAGACCAGGCTGCGCAGCTACCGCGAACTGCCCATACGCTATGCCGAACTGGGCACTGTCTACCGTTACGAGCGCTCCGGCGTGCTGCACGGGCTGGCGCGGGTGAGGGGCTTCACCCAGGACGATGCCCACCTCTTCTGCCGCTTTGACCAGCTGGAAGATGAAGTGGTCGGGGTGCTGGACTTAGCCCTCTTCATGATAAACACCTTCGGCTTTACCAGATATGAGATTCTCCTCTCAACCCGCCCGGATAAGTATGCCGGGACGATTGAAGACTGGGACAAAGCCACCGAAACCCTGCGCCATGCCCTGGAACGCTCAAAGGTGGCTTATGATATAGACCCCGGCGAGGGCGTATTCTACGGGCCCAAAATAGACATCAAGTTCGAAGATGCCCTGGGCAGGGCATGGCAGGGCCCTACCATCCAGGTTGATTTTAATAACCCCCTGCGCTTCAACGTTACCTACATCGGCGAAGACGGCAGGGAGCATATGGTAGCGATGGTACACCGCACGGTGCTGGGGAGCATGGAGCGTTTTCTGGCCACGCTCCTGGAACACTACGGCGGCGCCTTCCCCACCTGGCTGGCGCCGGTGCAGGTGCAGGTGATTCCCGTAGCCGACCGCCACCTGGACTACGCCAACGAGCTAAAGACTAAACTTAAAGAGGAAAAGGTGCGCGCCGACGTTGATGCCCGCTCGGAAAGGATAAACCTCAAAATCCGGCAGGCGCAGCTTGAGAAAGTGCCCTATATGCTCATCATCGGCGATAAAGAGGTCGGCGAAGGCACCGTCTCCGTCCGCTTGCGCAGCGGGGAGCAGCTAAACGACCAGTCCCTCGCTGACTTTATAAAAACCATCAGAACGGCCATCGCCAGCCGGGCGAAGGATATAAAGTGACGCCATTCGCCATAATATTAATAGGCCGTTTTCGCACTTCATTTCCTGAGATTTGATTAGCATAAAAGAATGTGGTATATTTTTTGTGCGTGTAACATGCAGGTTAAGAGGAGGCAGGTAAACACATAATTAAGCAACTTCGCATAAACGAACGGGTTGCCGCGAGAGAGGTCCGCCTTGTGGGAGAAAAGGGCGAACAGTTGGGAGTAATGCCCTTCCCTCAAGCACTGGAAACGGCGAGAAAGCATAACCTTGACCTGGTTGAAGTAGCTCCCACCGCAACTCCTCCGGTATGTCGTATCCTGGACTACGGCAAATATAAATACGAGCAAACCAAGAAGGAGCACCAGGCAAGAAGGAGCCAAAAGGTCTCTCTTCTCAGAGAAATCCGGATGAGGCCTAAGATTGGCGACCATGATTTTGAGTCCAAGGCGCGAATAGCCCGAAAGTTGCTGAACGGCGGGGCAAAGGTCAAGGTGACCATGATGTTCCGCGGGCGAGAGATAACCCACCCCGAGCTTGGCTGGAAATTGTTGCAACGCATGGCCGAGTCCCTAAGCGATGCAGGCGCCGTGGAAAGGCAGGCGGTGCTGGACGGAAGACAGATGAATATAATCCTGGCACCGGCGGCGAAGCCCAAAGAAAAAGAGGAGAAAAAGGAAGCAGAAAATGCCCAAACTCAAAACCCATAAAGGAGCAAAAAGTCGCTTCCACATCACTGGCAGCGGCAAAATCATGCGCACTAAGGGCCCCAAAAGCCATTTGCGCCGCAACAAAGCAAAACGAGTCAGACGCCTTTTTGATGAAAAAATAGCGCTGAACCCCGCTGACCGCCGCAGGATAAAAAGGCTCATACCCTATGGGGTTGACTAGACAGGAGGATTGGCAACTTGCCCAGAGTAAAGACAGGCCCAACTAAAAACCGCAGACATAAGAAACTGCTGGCCATGACCAAAGGACAGAAAGCGACCAGGCATTCCCTTTACCGCCGCGCTCATGAGTCAGTTTTAAAATCGCTAAGCTATGCCTATAGCCACCGCCGTGAGCGAAAGGGCGACATGAGGCGACTGTGGATTTCGCGCGTTAACGCCGCCAGCCGCGCTGAAGGGCTCACCTATAGTCAGCTCATGGACGGCTTGCAGAAGGCTGGCGTCGCCATAAATCGCAAAATGCTGGCCGATATAGCCGTTAGAGAGCCAGAAACCTTCACCAGCCTGGCGACTACCGCCAAGGGTAAAATCCAGGGTTAAACTGCTCATTCAATACCAGCAGCCTCCGCATCTTTACAGGCAGCGGTGCGTTCAGCGACGTCAAATACGGAGCTCTGTAAATTGAGCTAGACCAGGAAGATGCAAAAACAGATTGATGAGATAAGAGCAAGCGCCCTCAAAGAACTGGAGGAAATAGCCTCTGCCGCACAGCTGGAATCCTGGAGGGTGCATTACCTGGGCAAGAAAAGCCCGCTGACCGGCATCCTACGCAGCCTGGCCTCTCTGCCCATTGAGGAAAGGAAGGCCGCGGGCGCCAGCGCCAATCAGGCCAAGGCCCTCCTGGAGGAAAAGGCCAAGCAGAAGGGGCAGGACTTGCAGCAGGCAAACCTGGCCGCGGGCGCCAAGAAAGAGTCCTTTGATATCACCCTGCCCGGACGGCCCTGCCCTGTCGGCCATCTCCACCCAATCTCGCAGACGCTGGACGAAATATGCGAAATTTTCGCTTCAATGGGCTTCCAGGTGGTGGAAGGCCCCGATGTGGAGTGGGACTACTACAACTTTGAAGCTCTGAACATACCGGAGGAACACCCGGCACGGGATACTATGTCAACATCCTGGGTTGACTATAAGACCACCGAAGGCAAGAGGAACATGCTGCTGCGCACTCACACCACCTCGGTAACAGCCAGGGTGGCGGAGAAAATGCAGCCGCCGATAAGGGTGATTGAAACGGGCAGAGTTTACCGCTACGAGGCCAGCGATGCCACTCACAGCCCCATGTTCCACCAGGTTGATGGCTTCGCCGTTGACAAAGGCATCACCATGGCCGACCTCAAAGGGACGCTCTACGAGTTCGCCCGCCGCTTCTTCGGCGAGGACAGGAAGGTGCGCTTCCGCTGCGATTACTTCCCCTTCGTCGAGCCCGGCGTTGAGATGGCCATTGAATGCATCGCCTGCCACGGCAGTGGCTGCCGACTTTGCAGCAACAGCGGCTGGATTGAGATACTCGGAGCCGGGATGACACACCCCAGGGTGCTTGAACGCGGCGGCATCGACCCGAAGGCTTACGGCAGCTTCGCCTTTGGCATCGGCATTGAGCGCCTGCCCATGCTGCGCTACGGCATAGACGACATCAGGCTCTTTTATAACAGCGACCTCAGATTTCTGAGGCAGTTTTAGGTTGAAAAGATGAAAGTCCCCCTTAAGTGGCTCAAGGAATATGTAGACATCGCCCTGACCCCGGCCGAACTGGCCGACAGGCTGACTATGGCCGGCTCCGAGGTCAAGGATATAAAGACCACGGGCAGCAACTGGGAGAACGTCGTCGTCGGGCAGATAGTGGCCGTTGCCCCCCACCCCAACGCCGACCGCCTCCGCCTGCCCACCATAGCTTTGGGCGGAGAAAAAGTGACCGTCGTCTGCGGAGCGCCGAACCTGAACATCGGCGACAAGGTGGCCTTTGCCCGCGTGGGCGCAAAACTCATCGATGGACACACCGGCCAGCCGGCCACGCTTACCCCGGCCAAGATTCGCGGCGTGCTGTCCGAAGGCATGGTCTGCTCGGAAAAGGAGCTTGGCATCTCGGACAATCACCAGAGCATCCTGGTACTACCTGCGGAAGCGCCGCTGGGCACGCCGCTGGCAGACTATCTCGGCGATGCCGTCCTCGACCTTGACGTTACCCCCAACCGCCCCGACTGCCTCTCCGTGATAGGGATTGCCCGCGAGGCGGCCGCCCTAACCGGCCAGCGACCGCATATCCCCGAAATCAGCTACGAGGAAGCTAATTCTACCATAGATCAGTATATATCGGTGGAAATAGCCGACCCGGCGCTGTGTCCGCGCTACTGCGCCAGCCTGATAAGCGGGACAAAAATAGGCGAGTCGCCAGGGTGGATGCAGAAGCGCTTGCTGGCATGTGGCATGCGCCCGATAAACAACGTCGTTGACATCACCAACTACGTCATGCTGGAATACGGGCAGCCGCTGCACGCCTTTGACTACGACAGGATAAAGGGCAAGAAGATAATCGTGCGCCGCGCCGCCGAAGGCGAAAAGACGGTCTCACTGGATGGCGTGGAGCGCGTGCTTTCCGGCGACACGCTGGTCATAGCCGACGCGCAGCGGGCGGTAGCCGTAGCCGGCGTCATGGGCGGCGCCAACAGCGAGGTCATTGAAAGCACCGGCACGATACTGCTGGAGTCGGCCAACTTCAAGCCGACCAGCATCCACTACACCAGCAGAAAGCTCTCACTGATTAGCGAAGCCTCCATGCGCTTTGAGCGGGGCATCCGCCCCGAGCTGACCGTGCCCGCCCTCAAGCACGCCACGCAGCTTATTATGCAGCTCGCCGGCGGCCAGGCTGCCAGAGGCATCGCCGATGTTTACCCCGGTAGGAAAGAGCAGGAGCCAGTTTCGCTATCGCAGGATGGGGTGAAAAGGATTCTGGGCATAGAGCTTAACCGCGAACAAATAGTGGACACTCTCACTTCTCTGGGCTTTGAATGCCAGGCAGCTGGCCCAACCCCGGAAGTCAGGGCCACTCCTCCCTACTGGCGAGGCGACATACAGCTTGAAGTTGACCTTATTGAAGAGGTAGCCCGCATCATCGGCTACGACCGCATCCCAACCACCATGCTCAGCCAGCCTATTCCCCACCACACGCCTGAGCCCCTCTTAAAACTAAAACAGAAAATAAGGAACCGCCTCACCGGCTACGGCTTCCAGGAGATAATCACCTATTCATTGACCGGCATGGAGGTTATAAACAGGCTCAGGCCCGAATCTGGCGCTGCTGAGACGATACCCCTCCACCTCTATAACCCCATGACAGCGGAACAGGAATACC
>CAYWUK010000110.1:4992-6161 GCA_964461475.1 uncultured Dehalococcoidaceae bacterium | reverse complement strand
CTTCCAGGCCTGGAAACAGTATGACGCCAGGACGATAAATGAGCCATAAACTCAATCATAATAAATCTAAATTATCCATAAACATGCCGAACAATCAGCGCAATTATCATGCAATCAAAGGGTAAAGCACCCACGGAAGAGCAGCCCCTATTCAACAGTTACGCTTTTAGCCAGATTTCGCGGGAAGTCTATGGGACAACCTCGCTGCTTGGCGGCATAATAGGCCAGCAGCTGCAAGGCCACAGCGCTCACCACCGGGGAAAAAATGGGGTCCACCTGGGGCAGAGCAATCGTCCAGTCAGCCAGGTCCTTTATAGCATCATCCCCTTCGCCGACAAGCGCCATCACCGGAGACTGCCTGGCCTTTACTTCCTTGATATTGGTAAGCATGGCATCGTAGGTACTGTCCTGAGCAACCAGCGCAACAATCGGGGCATCGCTGCCTAACAGGGCAAACGGGCCATGCTTCAGTTCGCCGGCGGCGTAACCCTCGGCATGAATGTAGGAAATCTCCTTCAGCTTGAGCGCACCTTCAAGGGCTATGGAGAAGTTAATGCCCCTGCCGATGAAGAACACATCATTGAATTCCGACAGCTTCCGAGCGCATTCTGCGATAGTGCCCTCGTTATCCAGCACCTGCTGGACTTTAACCGGCAACTGCCTAATCCCCATAATGAGTTCGTCCAGCTTCCTTATGTCAACTTTAGAATACGGCAGGGCAAGCCAGTACAAAGCGATAAGCTGAGCCATGAAGCTCTTGGTGGCTGCCACGCTTATCTCTGGGCCAGCCCTGGTATAGACAACCCTGTCCGCGATTCGGCTGGCGCTGCTGCCCACCACATTGGTAACCGCCGTAACGGGGCAGCCCTCCTCTTTGAGCTTTTTCATCGCTTTAAGCGCATCCGCCGTCTCGCCGGACTGGGTGATGACAATCGCCTTATTTTTGGCCGAGACCCGCCCCCCGTAGTTAAACTCGGAAGCCAGCTCAACCCTCACCGGAATCCTTGCCAGTTCCTCAATGATATATTTGCCGGTCAGGGCGGCATGATATGAAGTGCCGCATGCCAGTATCAGCAAATCATCCAGTCCCGTATCTTCCTCCAGCGCCATATCAGCCGCTGGCTCGGCCGCAGAGATATATTCGGCAAGGGTGTCCCTAATCACCTTCG
>CAYWUK010000110.1:0-4982 GCA_964461475.1 uncultured Dehalococcoidaceae bacterium | reverse complement strand
ATCTCCTTGAGCATAAAATGCTCATAGCCCGCTTTCTGCGCATCCTCTATGCTCCACGAAATCTTGTGCTCTTCCCTTGCAACCTTTTTCCCCTTGCTCTTTACTTCAACATCATCCCCGCTTACCAAGGCGATGTCGCCATCCTCCAGATACAACACTTTATTGGCATAATCCAGAACTGCCGGCACATCCGAGGCGATGAAGTTCTCCTGGTCGCCAAAGCCGATAATTAAGGGGCTATCCTTCCTGGCCGCCACCAAGCCGGGCTGGCCTGCCGCCGACACGATGATGGCATATGAACCCTCTATATCAGCCAGGGCCATTTTTACCGCCTTCTCCAGGTCGCCATCATAATACTTTTCAATCAAATGCGGGATGACCTCGGTATCCGTCTGAGAGACCAGATTATGCCCTTCGCCGGCCAGCTGCTGCCGCAGCTTCTGGAAATTGGTTATCACACCATTGTGGACAACGGCGATTCTGCCGCTGCAATCACAATGCGGGTGAGCATTCACTCTGGAAGGCTCGCCATGTGTCGCCCAGCGGGTATGGCCCAGGCCAGCAACGCCCTCCAACGACGGCGCCGCCTGCTCCAGATCCTTCACCCTGACTGCATCCTTATAGACCGCTATGCCGCTGCCCAGGACGGCTATGCCACATGAATCATAGCCGCGGTATTCCAGCCGCCCTAAACAGTCGAGCAAGATGGGTTGCGCCTGTCTTTTTCCGATATAGCCAACTATGCCGCACATAATTAAAAACCTCTCCCGGAAGGAGAAAAATTTCTTTAAAGCACCAGGCTTTTATCGGGCAACCTGCCGCTTACCAGCTTCATGGCCTGCACCTGGCAATAGTTCCCCAGGATGACGCCCGGCTGAGCCACCACGCCATTGCCCAGGCTGCAACCCTCGCCCAGCATCGCCCCCACATTCACCAGATGGCTCTCCCCGTTGACCGTGATTTCATTCCGGCTGCTGGAGGCGGTGAAGTTACCCTTTATTACACACCCTTTATCAATAACCGAGTCCTGTATGATGCAGCCCGGGCCGATATTAACATCATCGCCAACGACGCTATTCTTAACCTCGGTGAAAGGCGAGATAACCACGTTGTCCCCGATGCTGGTGGCAGGCAGAATGCACACGCCGGGGCCTATGTCACAACCTTCCCCGATAACCGCCGGGCCAACTATATAGGAGTTCGACCGTATCACCGTGTCTTTCCCCACAGCTACCTGCCCTTTCAGCGAGACGTTTGCCTCGATGGTGCCGCCCAGCCTGGCCTGTATCTGGCGCAGGACGGCGTCATTAAGGTTCAAGATATCCCAAGGATAGACCACATCCAGCCAGGTGTCCTCCGTCTCCATAACACTGACGGCGCGGCCTTTGGCTATCATATCGTTTATGACATCAGGAATGTCCAGAAAGGACTCAATAAAGTCAAATATACTCCTGCTAAAGGAATATATGCCGGTATTCACCACGCTGCCGGCAGCCTCTCTCGGCTTCTCATCTATGCCCTTGACCCTGCCGCGCTCTATGGTGAGCACCCCGTATCTGGAGGGGTCAGCCACCCTCTTCGCCAGCATCGCCTCGGGCTTCATAGCAACGAAGCGGGCAATGGTATCGGCTGCAATCAGGTTGTCGCCGGGCAGGACCAGAAACTCATCGTCAGCAGCCGCCTTAGCCTGCGCCAGGGCATGAGCCGTGCCCAGCTGTTTCTCCTGGGTTACATAGGTTATGTCAACTCCAAGTTGCTCCCCAGCGCCCATGTAATCAAAAACCTGGTCTTTCCTGTAGCCGACCACGAGCACGATTTTGCGAATGCCGTTTTCAGCCAGCGCCTCAACAACATACTGGAGTATAGGCTTGTCGGCGATGGAGAGCATCGCCTTGGGACGGTTAACGGTAAATGGCCTGAGCCTCTGCCCTTCGCCCGCAGTTAAAATCACCGCCTGTTTCATCGTCCTCTCCTTAAAATATCCTTGCACCCGGCAGGATGACGCCGCTGACCAGCGTCCCCGGCCCAATATGGGCGTTGTTGCCGATGATACAGCCGACGTTGATAGAGGCGTTTATGCCGGTCTCCACGTTATCGCCGACTATGGTGCCGAGCTTGCGCCTGCCGGTATCAATATCGCCCGCCCGTATATTTTTCTTGTCCAGCCTCAGGTTGGCGACCTTGGTGCCAGCCCCGAAATTGCACTTCTCCCCGATAACACTGTCGCCCACATAGTTATGATGGGGCAGCTTGCTTCCCCGCATGACTATGGAGTTCTTCACCTCCACCGCGGCGCCTATATGGCATCCATCCCCTATTGAAGTGGAAGGCCGGATATAGCAGTTGGGGCCGATTTCGCAGCCCTGCCCGATTATCGCCGGGCCGACTATATAGGAACCCGAACGCACCACCGTATTCTCCCCGATTTGAACGGCGCCCTTCAGGACTGCATTGCCTTCTACCTCTCCCAGGTTCCGCGAAACAATGCCGGCGAGCAAAGACTCATTGGCCGTCAGCAGGTCCCAGGGATAGCTGAGGTCCAGCCATTTGTCAATTTCCAGAGAAGAGACGGCCTGCCCTTTGTCCAGCAGCAGTTGCAGGGAATCGGTTATCTCATATTCCCCGCGCGGCGATTTCTGCGTGCTGGATATTGCAGCGAATATTTCCGGGGTAAAGAGGTATATGCCGGCATTCGCCATGCGCGAAGGAGGGTTCTCCATTTTTTCATAGATATTGACCACCCTGCCCTGGCGAAGCTCAACCACGCCCAGCCCTTTGCTGTCCTCAACCTGGACTACCGTCATGGCAGTATTGCTGTTTCCGGCTAATCTCCCAATGTCCTCGTGCCCGATGATGATATCCCCATTCAGCACAAGAAAGTTGCCATCCACCATGTCCTTGACCATCCTGATGGCATCGGCCGTGCCCAGTTGCTTCTTCTGCTTGCTGTAGGCTATGTTCACTCCCCACTTCTCCCCCTTGCCGAAATAGTCCCGCACCTGCTCGCTGCAATAGCCGACGATGAAGATAAACTCGCCGATGCCGGCCTCTTTGGCCTCTATGAGCAGGTGCTCCAGAATCGGCTTATTGGCGATGGGAAGCATCACCTTGGGCCGGGTATAGGTGAGGGGGCGCATGCGGCTGCCTTCGCCCGCCGCCAGAACAACTGCCTTCAATCTGCCTTCTCCTAATCCTTACTACTCTATACAATCTTTTATCGCCCTGAGCCCGCCGTCATAAAGCTGGCGCACCCGCGCCTCGTCCCTGGCCTCGGCTGTCAGCCTGATTTTAGGCTCGGTGCCCGATGCCCTGATCAGGAGCCAGCCATCGTCAAAGCTCAGCCTGATACCGTCGCTGTTGCTCAACGAAAGCGGCTTCAAAGCCTTTAATTTCAATTCTAATCGTGGCAGCGCAGCCCTGCCGCCGACGCTCCCCCTCAGAAGGGGATAAGATGGAATGGCGTCAACCAGCCCCGACAATTTTTGCCGACCTGCTATAGCTGCGATTTTAGCCGCAGCATAGATGCCATCGGGACACAGCGAGACAGTCGGAAAAACCCATGCCCCTGATGCTTCGCCGCCGAAATCACCGCCATTCTTAAGCTCATAGGACACCCAGGTATCACCCACCCTCGTCCGCCTGACCTTGAAGCCCATCTCGTCAACGGCCATGGAGGCATCCACCGTGGTGACCACCTCTTTCGCTCCCAACTCACGGGCGAAAACCATCAGCAGCCTGTCCCCGGTTATAAACCTGCCTTTATCGTCAACCGCCATCATGCGGTCGGCATCTCCATCGTGGGCGATGCCCAGTGCGGCGCCGGAGTCCTTCACTGCCTTCATCAGGTCCGTCAGGTTGGACTCCACCGGCTCACTGCCGCGCGGGAAAAAGCCGCTATAAGAACAATTAAGCTCAATTACCTCGCAGCCCAGCTTTTTCAGCAGGAGAGGGGTTATCACCGAGGCGGCGCCGCAGCCAGCATCCACCACAGCCTTAATTTTCAACTTGTTAGGAAAATCCTGCATTATGCGAACGATATGCTGCTCAATGGCACCCTCATATGCGCCGCCGCCCTTTAGCTCCGACCATTCCGCCATAGCGGAAGAGCCGTTCAAGACCTTCTCTTCTATCTGCTCCTGCTGGGCAGCAGCGAAGGAAGAGCCATCCGGGTTGAAGAGCTTTATGCCGTTGTATTCCGGGGGATTATGCGAGGCGGTAATCATCGCCCCCGCGTCGTATTTACTGGCGGCCAGGGCGAGCGTGGGCGTGGGCACAATGCCGGCATCGCTGTAATCAGCGCCGGCGGCGAGAAGCCCGCAGAGCAGAGCATGTCTGATGACAGCGCGGGAAGTCCTGGTATCGCTGCCCACCACCACGTTTTTATATATCTCCCCCACCGCCAGCCCCACCTTAAATGCGAGGAGGACGAAATCTTTATCTACGATGCCCCGTATTCCGGATGAGCCGAAAAGCCGCATATCGCTTTAATTCTACTACTATGTGCCCAAAAGTCAACCAAGACGCCACACAAGTCCAAAAGAAGCGCCGACCTTTGTGGAGATTCTTAAATATGAGATACCCACCGAGGGTTATTTACACTCATTTTGGTTTGGCGTAACGAGAAAGTCTATGCAAATAGCAACAAGTAAATAACATAGATTGAAAATCCGCAGAATAATATGCCCCCTATCCTGAATAACCAAATTCCCAACATTAATTCGACACGATAGGAATCGGGGGGGTTAAATATAGAATCATCTGACAACTTGCTTGTTATCTGCCTGCGTTTTTTACCCCACCACGACAATATTTGTTTGGGGAATAAGATACAGCATAAGCCTATTACTATAAATGCACTTATTAAGACCCATCCAATGACCATTATTCCCCTATTTTTGTCCGTAACGCAAAGGCTAGCACCTGCCGGCCTTGACGCCCAGGTACTTCTCCACCAGCTCCATGGCGCAGTACTCGCCGCACAG
>CAYWUK010000109.1:542-6248 GCA_964461475.1 uncultured Dehalococcoidaceae bacterium | reverse complement strand
CACCACGCTGATTGCAGTGCTGGCCCTGTTTCTCTTCGTCGGCGCTTCAATCCAGAACTTCGTCGTCGTGCTGATAATCGGCATCATCGCCGGAACCTTCAGCTCAATCTGCATCGCCCCCACGCTGCTGGTGGTCTGGGACAAAGGGGAGTGGGGCAGGTTCATCAATTGGCTTCCCCTGCGCCGGACAAAAGCATAAAAGGGAGTCAACCGTATGTTTTCTTCCGGGATTGGCGCAGCCAAGCTTTCCATTGTCTCTGTCAGCCTGCTGATAATAGTTAAAGCGGTTGCCAGTATCCTAACCGGCAGCATCTCAATCAGGGCTGATGCAGTCCACAGCGTCATCGACCTGTCCGGGGTGATTATCGGTTACATCGGCATCCGTATTTCGGAGAAACCCCCGGACGAGCACCACGCTTTCGGGCATGGCAAGGCGGAGAACATCGCCAGCACCACGATAGCCGGCCTGATATTTATCGCCGCCGGCATCATCTTTTACGAAGCGGTAAAAAGGCTAATCACAGGGGGCACCATTGAGTTAATAACCCTGGGCATATATGTGACCGCAGCGGCGATAGTGATAAACGGGGCTACCTCATGGTACACATTGAGAGTGAGCCGCCGCACGGAGTCGGCAGCCCTGGAAGCAACCGCCCGCGACATGCTCGCCGACGTGCTCAGCTCGGCTGCGGTGCTGGCCGGGCTGATTCTGGTGAGAATTACCGGGCTCACTATCCTGGACCCAATCGTCGCCATGTTCGTCGCCATGCTGATTGCCAGGACCGCCTACGTCACCATGAAAAGGTCTGTGGGCGACCTTATCGATGTGAAACTGCCCGAGGAAGAGGAGAAAATCATAAAGGCAAGCATCATTGAGCATGTCGGCACCCTGGTGGATTTTCACGCCCTGCGCACGCGCAAGGCGGGCAACCAGCGCTATATTGATCTGCACCTGGTTATGCCAAAGAATGTCAGCGTGGAAGAAGCGCACCGGACGTGCGACCACCTGGAGCACCATATACAGGATAAGCTGCGCCATGCCAACGTAACCATCCATGTTGAGCCGTGCAACGAAAAGTGCGAGCAGTGCCCCATAACCTGCGATTACCGCAAGTGAGCCGCCATCAGGCAGGCCAGGCTAGAGGACGCTCTGAATGCCCGATGCCATGAACCAGGCGCCAAAGCCCACCAGCAGCAGGCTGCAGCCGATGAACAGCCATTCCTGCACCCCCCTCCCCCAGAACGAGTGCGTCTTGTAGATGGTGACGGAAACGAAGGAGAGCCATATCAGGTCGCACATCCAGTGGACAACGATGAAGATGATTATCCCCGCCGTGCCGAAATCAAGGAAGCGCATTATGAGCATGCTGCCGATGGTGGCCCACCAGAGCAGGAAGAAGGGGTTAAAGCCGCTGGTGAAGATGCCGGCGACGAAGGCGTTATAAGGCAAGTCCTTGCCCCCCCTCACCACCTCCCTCCGGGCGCGGAACATGGCTACGCCCATCCAGATAATCATGCCGCCGCCCAGTATGCTCAGCACGAGCTGCACTGTGTTGTTCTGAAAGAACTGGGCAAAGCCGAAGTATATGAGCAGTATAATGGGAACTTCAATCACCGCATGCCCCAGGGATATCTGGGCGCCGGCCCAGGGCGACTTATAGCTCTTGGTGAGGGTCACGGCGAACATCGGGCCGGGCGCCATCACGCCTGAGAATGAAATAACAACCACGCTCGATAAAATTGCCAGCATAAAAATCCCCTGGCCGAGATGAATCCCTGAAATTATAGCACTATTCGCCCCTTCATATCTCCAATGTTGCTTGAGTCAAGCAATCCAATGGACTATACTTTGGCTAAAGGAACTGAAATGCCTTTAGATTTGAGCAAAGTGGCCGCGCAGGTTGGCAGGATGATAGCCAGCCTCAAGGACTCCGGCGAGGAGAGGCGCAGGCACCTGAAATGCGCCCTGGACACTCTTGCCGGCCAGGCTGATGACATCGCTGGCCTGAGGAAGAAGATTGCCGCAAGCAAGACCACCTGGCTGGTGGCCGACCCTCTGGACAGGCTCGATGCCCGCCGCGCAGCACCAGCAACACCCGCCGACTTTACCGTCATGGCGATTGACGGCTCTCATATTGACGTTGACCGGCACCGCGCAACGAGGTGCTATCTTATAAACACGGGGACGGTTGTTCTACGCTACGGCGCCGATCCTGGAGCCGAGCTTTCCAGCCTGCCCCATCTCTATTCCGGCGACGAGGACCTGGTCATCATGCCGCCAGGGGATAAGGGGCGTGAGCAGCTTATAGAGGGGAACCTTCTCGGCATAAAGCGCAGCGTGGAGGAATGCCGCCGCCTGGCCGCTATGGCAGCGGAGTTGCCGTCGGGGAGCAGCACCCTGGCGCTGCTCGATGGCTCGCTGCTGCTGTGGAACCTGGAGGCTTTCCCCGACTTCGTCGCTGAAGAGCTGCTGGACAAAAGCTTCCTGCGCTGCTTTGAGGATATGAGGAAGCTCAACAGCGAGCGCAGGCTGGCGCTGGCTAGCTACATCAGCTTCCCGCGCAGCACGGATGTGGTCAATGCGCTGCGGGTGGCGCTATGCCCCCATGAGCCGGTCGACTGCGACCAGTTCTGCTCGGCCAGGGCGCGGGGCTGCGATGCGGTGGCAGGGGTGCAGGACAAGCAGCTATTTTACAGCCTGCTGGCGGAGGGTGAAAGGTCGGCGCTGTTCATCAGCCAGTCGTCCATAAACCTCAAGCGCTACGGCGCTCACCTGGTGCACTTCTTCTACCTCAGGGTGGGCGATGAGATAGCCAGGGTTGAAGTGCCGCAGTGGGTGGCAAAGGATGAAACATTGCTGAATTTAACCCACGCCCTGATTTACGACCAGTGCCGGCGCGGCCACGGCTATCCGGTGGCGCTCTCCGAAGCCCATGAGCAGGCGGTGGTGACCACGGCGGATAGAGAAAACTTCTGGGAACTGGTAGAATCTTCTCTGGAAGAAGAAAGGCTGCCCGCCCTCGGCTCGGCAAAGAGTTTGAGTAAGAGGACGCGGTGGGTATAATATTATAAAACCTTATCCCGATTTCGCTGAAGGAGGGGGAATATGGCATCGGAAGAAAAACGCAAGAACCGTGGGGGAGCGGGCGCCGGCTCGGCAGGCGCGGCGTTCTGGTTCGCCGGCTGGCTTTTTACCATCGCCTTCGCCGAACTGGTCTGGTGGAAAATAATCCTCGGCATTGTGGTATGGCCATACTTCCTGGGCGTGGCGATAAGGTAAGGATTGCCAGCCCTCTACGGCAGAACTTAAAATAGGGGCATACGGGTTTTGACCTTATAGAGAATTGCCAATGCGGTTAGGCAAGAAAAAGATTAGGGAAGATACTGCAGTTGCGACTTATATCGATTTTCTAGCCAGCGCAATAAAGCGCGATTGGGATGAAATACACCAAAATTTCAAAGATTTAGTAAAAGAAATAGGCCTAGCCGATGACGCTATCATAAGGGATGAGAGAAGAGCTGTTGACGCCTTCTGTGGAGCTAATATAGCTTTAGCCATGCAGGCTGTAAAGAATCTTTTTCCTTTAGAGCAGGCTGAAAGACTGAAAAGTTTGATAATAGATGTTCTTGATGATGAGAATCGAATAGAAGTTATAAAATATAACGACATTTATGAAAGAGCTGTTAAAGACCTAGAAGACCCTGTAAGCGTAATATCAGGCATTGTTCTATCATGTTGGCTAGGAGAGGACATGATGAAACTGAAAGAGCTTGGACTTGGGTTGCAGTTTCTTGTTATGTATATAGATGAACTATTTGTCGGATACAGTAAGTATTGGAAAACTATTAAGGAAAAATATAAGTTAATAGAAAGCGGATCATCGCTGGAGCAATGACACAAAATTGTTCATCAAACAAGCGGAGGTAAAAATGGGAAGTAAAGGCAGAAAGAACGTAAAGAAACCCAAGCAGGACAAGGCAAAGAAGCAGGAAGAAAAGAAGAAATAGGGCGCAAAGGTGAGTCCAAGAGAGGCGAAGCCTCTCTTAAATAGACCTCCCCTTCCCCTCAATCAAGGGGAAGGGGACACAGGGGATAGGGTCACCTTAAAACCCTCAAGGGGGTGAGGTTACATAAACAGCCAGCCACAGGACAGAGTGGGCGAGGTAATTGAGGCCAGCACCACGGACTTCACGGCGCAGTGCTACGAGCTCTACCAGTCGCCGCCGCTGGGCAGCCTGGTGAAGACCAGGGACGAAGCGGTGGAGCTTTACGGCATCGTATGCAATGCCGCCACCAGCAGCATTGAGCCGGGAAGAAGGCCAATCGCCCGCGGCAAGGACGAAGCCACTGAAGAGGAAATCTACCGCTCCAGCCCGCAGCTTTTGAAGCTGCTCAGGAGCGAGTTCGGCGCCTTGGTGGTCGGGCACAGGCAGGGCGAGAAGCTGTATCACTACCTGCCCCCCAAGCCCGCCCGCATACACGCCTTTGTCTATCTCTGCCCCGCAGAGGAGGTCAAACAGTTCAGCCAGTCCCTCGACTTCCTCAACATACTGATTAACGGTCGTACACCCATTCCTGCCGACGAGCTGATTGCCGCCGCGCTACGGCAGATGAGCCAGGCACACCCGGACGGCCGAGCCTTCCTGGTGGCGGCGGGCAAGGAGCTGGCCAACCTGCTCGGCGGACAGTATAACCTGCTCAAGTCCATCCTGGGGAGGATTAAAAATGGCTGAAAGGCTGGGCATAGTCATCTCCGGCTCGCTGGAGAAGGGGGTGGACGTCAGGCTGGACGGCGCGGTATCGGTGGAGGAGATGGCGGTGGGGCGCTATGTAACCATAGAAGGGCAAAAGAGGCGCTTCTTCGGCATGATAACGGACGTCAGCCTGGAGGTAACCGACCCCCGCCTCGCACTCTCCCCGCCCGATGTTACTGACCCCTTCATCGCCGAGGTGCTCGCCGGAACCAGCGCCTACGGCACGATACACGTAACGCCCATGCTCACCATCGGCGGCGAAGCCGAAGACCTGGTTGAAGGCCCGCAGCCGGTGAAGACTGTGCCCACCCATTTCTCGGCGGTCAAGCTGGCCTCGCAGCAGGACATAGAGCTGGTCTTCGGCACCGAGGACGAAAAGCGCTTCTACATAGGCACGCCGCTGGACATGGAGACCAAGATTTGCCTTGACCTGCCCGAGCTGGTCAAGCGCTCCAACGGCATCTTTGGCAAGAGCGGCACCGGCAAGACCTTCCTCACCAGGATGCTGCTCATCGGCATGCTGCAGAAGAGCGCCGCCGTCAACCTGATATTCGATATGCACAGCGAATACGGCTGGGCGGGGACGATGGAGGGGGGAAGGTCGGTCAAGGCGCTGAAGCAGCTATTCCCGTCCAAGGTGGCCGTGTTCACACTAGACGAGGAGAACTCGAGGCGGCGCAAGGTAAGCACCGACTTCGTGGTAAGGATAGGCTACGACGAGATAGAGCCGGAGGACATAAGCCTGCTGCGCCAGACGCTGAACCTCACCGAGCCGGCGGTGGAGGCGGTCTATCAGCTGCGCCGCAGGTTCGGCAAAAGCTGGATACAGGATACCGTCGGCCTGAAAGACTCCGACGAGAGTGGGGGGCTATTAGAAGAACTGCACATCCACGAAAGCACCTTCCAGAACCTGCAGCGGGGCCTGGCGACTATCCAGCGCCTGCCCTTCGT
>CAYWUK010000109.1:0-532 GCA_964461475.1 uncultured Dehalococcoidaceae bacterium | reverse complement strand
CGCCCAGGACAACGCGGTGAAGCGCATACTGGGCTACCTCGACCAGGGCATAAACGTGGTGCTGGAGTTCGGCAGATATACAGATATCACCGCCTATATCCTGGTGGCCAACCTGCTCACCCGCCGCATCTATGCCCAGTACCGCGAGCGGATGGAGAAGGCCATGGGCGAGGACATCGCCCCGCCCACGCCCCTGGTGATAACCATTGAGGAAGCGCACAAGTTCCTCAATGCGGAGGTGGCCAGCAATACCATATTCGGCACCATCGCCCGCGAGATGCGCAAGTATAACGTTACTTTGCTCATCATCGACCAGCGCCCCAGCGGCATAGACGCCGAGGTAATGTCGCAGATAGGGACCAAGATAACCTGCCTGCTGGACAACGAGAGGGATGTTGACAGCGTGATCGCCGGTGTCTCCGGCAAAAATGCCCTTAAATCTGTGTTGGCCAGGCTGGAATCCAAGCAGCAGGCGCTCATCTTCGGCCACGCCGTGCCCATGCCGGTGGTAATCAGGACGCGGGAGTACGGC
>CAYWUK010000108.1:0-6415 GCA_964461475.1 uncultured Dehalococcoidaceae bacterium | reverse complement strand
TGCTGTCCTGCGAAGCTGGGGAATAAAGGGGAAATGGCCGACTATCGCCACCCTGCTGCCTTCTCCCTTCTTCATAAGAAGGTCGCCTGCATTGAGATCCACACAACGGTATTCATCTACCTCAATAAGCGAGTTTATCGCTGCCATGCCGATAGCAGCCTCAAGGAGGCTTGCCGATTTAGCCAACCTGGCAAGCTCCTTAGTGTCCTTCCTTAATAGTAGACCAGCCTCTGCCACCGGCGGCTTGTCGTGGTGATGACTCTGGTCGTGGAGTGTCGAAGCCAGGCCACAATTACGCGTTAGAACGGACGTCTGGAACGGCCCCTGGCGTATGTCGCGCACAGGCACTTCCAAGCGCAGGCTGGCAATCAGCTCATCGATGATTTTCATGAGGGGTTAGCCCTCCTTCCGTGATGCCTGTCCCTGCCTTTCCCACCATAGCTAAATCCTCCCGCCTGAACTAGCTGAATATCAGATGTGCTACACGTTGGACAGAGAGCGGGAGGAATGCCGTTGGCAGCCTCGACTTCCCATTCGTGGCCTCTCTGGCACCTGAAGCGCCGATTTGCTATTTCGAAGTTGCCGCCTTGAATCCTCAATGCCTTGCCGTTGAGCAAAGCGTCAGCCACCTTCTTTCGTGCCGAAGCCAGAACTCTCTGGAAAGTGGGGCGGGAGATGTTCATTTTCTCCGCCCCCTCTTCCTGTTCCAGCCCATCCAGGTCTTTCAAACGTATTGCTTCAGCCTCCTCCACCGATAGTCTCACATCTTCGAGAACCCTCAGCGGTATCCCGGCCGGCTTGAAGTAGGTCACATCGGGCAAGAATGCTACTCGCCGACATTTCGCTGGTCTAGGCATATACTATGAACCCCTTTATATGATAATGAGCATATGCTCATTACTATGATAGCAAATCCTAATGGCAGAGTCAATAGCAATTGGGCAGCAAAGATGATTTGACTTGCACCCTTGCACCACTAAAAAGCCGCGGAAGTCTTGACACTGGGCCGACGATGGCGTACAGTAGAAGCCAGAAAGGAAGCGCTTGCGTCACCCAGCCGTGATAACAGTTTGCTGATGTCCTACGGTGGATCAATGGCTTAATGCACTCATCTCGCAAGCAATGCAGGCACTCGGCAGCGGCAACGCTGGCGCCCTCGCCGCGCTTTTCCTAATAGTTGTACTGACCGAAGCCGGCATACCCTTCCCCTTCATACTTGACAGCGCCATCTTCCTCAGCGTTTATACCTATGGCCCGATTTCCTGGCCCGCCCTCCATGTGGTCCTTGTGGTGTTTCTCGGCAGGCAGGCCGGGGCGGCTGCCGTTTACTGGCTGGCGCGCCTGGTGGGCGGCACGCTGGTGAACAAGCTCGCCAGTCGTTTTACGTCGGTGCGCCATGGTCTCTCCAAGCTGAAGAGCGCCACAGCCAGCAGTGTCTATCTGGTAGTAGCCATGTCCCGCCTAACGAGCCTGCTCACGCTGTCTTCGGCGGCTTCTGGCGTAATCTCCGTGCCCTTCCGCTCCTTCGCCGCAGGAGTCGCCCTGTCTGCCCTTATCTTCGATGGTGGACTGGTGCTGCTAGGATTCGCCACGAAGCACTGGTTCCGTTTTATGAATTTCAACCCGTCCCCCTGGGCTGTTATTCTGGGGCTTGTTGGCCTTATCATACTGTTCTGGGTTGGGCGATTCCTTTTCCTGCGCAGGAACAAGGCCGAGGGTTGATGTCTCCCTTCGCTGTGCAGAGAGAGACAATCGCCTATAATTCGGGAAAAAGAGGTGAAGAGGTGCTAAAATGATGCCTCTGGCCCTGATAGCCGTACTGCTGGGCTACCTGCTCGGCTCCATACCATCGGCATATCTCATCGGCCGCTTTTGGGGGAGGGTTGACCTGCGACGGGAGGGCGAGAGCCACGTCAGCGCCACTGCCGTTTACCGGCACATGGGGTGGCCTGCGTTTCTGGTCACTATCGTTGCCGATATCGTCAAGGGGCTGGCGGCGGTCTATCTGGCTAAGCTCTTCACCAGCTCCGAGGTGCTGCTGGTGGCTACCGCCTATGCCGCCGTCGTCGGGCACTGCTGGTCTGTGTTCCTCAGGTTCAGAGGCGGGCTCGGCGCGGTGATAACATATGCGGTGCTTTTCGCCCTGGCGATGTGGCAGTTCCTGATTGCCGGGGGGGTGGCCATCGCCATATTCCTCTTAACGAAGAAGTCCACCCTGACCACTTATATACTTGTGGTTGCCGTCTCCCTCATGCTGCTGATTGAAAGGCAGAGCCTGGTGATGGTCCTGTTTCCACTGGGGCTGATAGCCATCCAACTTCTCAAGCGCTTCCAGACGCGCAAGACAGGTGCGGCTACCGGCTATAAGAACTCGCTGTCCGATGATTTTAAGAGGATTAAGTGAGAGGGCTGAGCTATGAGGTCTTTCTGCGGAGAAAGCCCATCCGGGCGGGGAATTTCTTCAAGACGAGCCACATGCTGGCTGCGTGATGGAGCAAGTCAAAATACGGCCAAGTCTCAACCCAGCGTATGGCCCCCCCCAGCACAACCGCCAGGAACTTTTTGACAAAGCCGGGCTTCATGCCGTTCAAATGGGGACCTGCGGAGGAGAATATCTCGCCACTGATTGACCCGTTAATGCTGAGCAGTCCGAAGCTGCTGCGGTACGATGGGAACTGGCCCGTGGCGCTGCCCGGGTTGAACATGAACACGCCGCCGAGGCGCCGGTTGACCGGCATGTGAGTGTGGCCATAGAGGATGATGTCCACCTTGTGTTTCTTGAACCAGGCGCGCATGCGGTTCTGGCTGCCAAAGGGGAAGACCATGCCGTGTATGAGCCCCACCCGTTTTCCCCCCATCACCACCACCTTCATGTCCTTCAGCTCCTGGCGCAGGCTATCGTCGTCATGGTTGCCGGCAATGCCGTGGAAAGTGCCCAGCTCCTGAAGGTCGTCCAGGAGCTCTCTTGAGGTATAGTCCCCCAAGTGGATAACGTAGTCCGCCTTTTTTATGGCTGCAACCATCTCAGGCGGGAGTTCTTGCAAACGCCTGGCATGGGTGTCTGCTATTACGGCGACGATTGGTTCTTCTTTAGTTGTGTCGGCTAATGACATATAGTGACTCAGCTTTGAGATGAAATGCGACTGTTTTCTTCAGTATAGCCGACGGCAGGGCGAAAAGCAATCATTAGTTCAAAAGTTGGGTTCACAATGGAGATTAGCAGGCTGAGATGATGACTTAATTCCCAAGATGGGAGTTAAAGCCATATGTGGCGACGATGGGATAAAATAAGTGGGTGAAATAAAAATTATGGAATATAGCAAAAAAAAATATTATAATGCTCTCAAGAGGTAGTTTATGATCAAGAAAAGAATGCAAAGGTATCCAAGACTACCCGATAGTGATTTATTAGATGACAGTAGGTTAGTTCCTCATGGACAAAAAATACCTGTTGATAAATTACGGGATATAATCATCTCTGCAATCGAGATAGCAGGGAGAAAATCCAGCAGGGCTATCTTAAATCTTCCCGATGATGCTACAGAAGAAGAAGTAAGTAGAACTTACAAAAAAGAAGGATGGGAACTATTTAAGTATTTTATCAAATATTGTGGAGACCCTGCTGCTACTGCTTATCAATGTTTGAAAAGGATATGCGCCGATGTTGCACGAGAGCAGTTTAGAAATCGAACTTTGCAGAAAGAAAGGATGAACTCCGCATGGAGATATCAATTTATAGCTAAGGACGCAGCATCAGCATCAAAAAGATTTGAAAGTGTTTCTGATATTGGCCTCGCTGAAGCAGATTTTAATGTTGTTGTTAGATATAAGCGCTCTAAGGCAAAGCTAGCAGTATACGTATCTATTAAGAATAGGTCAAACACTATGGGAGGGCAGGATTGGCCGAAGGCTATAGCTGCTCTTGAGAGAGAAGCGCTATTAGATAAAAACAGGGTTGGCGACTACATCTGTGTTTTTGGTATCAGCATGGAAAGGGGCCAAAGGACAATTAGGAAAAATCAAAAAACAGGTAATGCATACTCAATTAATACGGAATTATGGTTTTCTGATTTCTTTTGGCCTTTCTTCTCCAACTACTCGTATGAGGATATTGCTAAACTAGTATTGGAAGTATTGATTACCGCCCAAAAGCAAGAAATATCTGATAGTGATGATGTTCCACAGGAGTTGCTAGATTCCTTCGAAGAGTGTTGTAGAGCATCTGGTCTGTTGGATAAAAATGGCCGTTTTGATAATGCTTACAAACTAGTTGAATTATTTTGTCGGAAGGTTGAAAGAAATATTAAATATCGCCGAAAATCAAAGACAAGGTAGAGGAAGATGAGTATTTTTAAAACTGAAGTTTATTTGGGAGATGCAAGAGAAGTTTTGGAGAAGTTCCCTAGCCAATATTTCAATCTGATTGTCACTTCTCCTCCTTATGCAGACGCGCGTCACAAGCACTACGATAGTATAAGTCCTGATGAATATGTTGATTTCATTCTTAGTTTTCATGACCAATTTTGGAGAGTATTAGACGAAAAAGGTTCATTCGTATTGAATGTAAAAGATAGAGTTGTTGATGGTGTTAGACATAGGTTTGTCTGGCATACAATTGAGGCACTTTCGGAAAAAGGTTGGCTATGTATTGATGATTATGTATGGGTTAAGCCTAATGCAATGCCTGGATATTGGCCAAACAGACTTAGAGATGAGTGGGAATATTGTTTTCACATGACTAAAAACCAAGACTTTTATATGTATCAAGATGCTGTCAGCCAACCTATAGGACATTGGGCAAACACAAGATTGGCTAAACTAACAGGAAAAAGTAACGGAAGACATAATAGCGAAAATAATAGCGGTTTTGGGCGTGATTTACGTAAGTGGGTTGGTAAGGAAAGGGTTCTTCCGGGAAATACCGTGAAAATACCTTTGGTTGGAAAGAATATGGGGCATCCTGCGGCTTTCCCAATTGGAATTCCAGAATTTTTTATTAAGCTATTCACAAAGTCAGGGGACAATGTATTAGACCCATTTGCTGGTAGTGGTTCAACTGGGGTAGCAGCGGAGAGGTTAGATCGTAATGTTGTGCTAATAGACAATAAAGAAGAATATTTTGAAACTATGAAAAATCGTCTAGGAGATGATTATCTGCTAGAACGAACTCGCTTATTTAATAAGATGTCACCAGTGCTAACAACTTGACTCGCCTTTTCCCACATTCGCCTCAACAACCAGGTCTGCTCCCATTCTGTATATCCTGTCAAAAGACAGCTTCAGCGCCCGGCCAACATCTCGTATATTAAGCTCACCCACGGCCTCAATGCCCTTCCCCATTATCCTGGGCGCGATGATGGCTATCAGCCTGTCCGCCAGGCCCTGGCGCAGCAGCGCGGTGATTACCTCAGACCCCCCCTCCGCCAGCACCGAGGAAATGCCCCGTTCACCCATCATCCTGAGCAGTGCCTTCAGGTCAATATCGCCACGCTCATCCTGCGGCATCAGCCAGACCTCGCAGCCCCTCTCGCGCAGGCGGTCTGCCTTGTCCCCGTCGGCCTGAAAAGTAGTGGCGATGATGGTCGCCGCCTCTTTTTGGGTCATGACCACCTTTGCGCCCGGCGGCATCCTGAGCCTGGAATCAAGGATAATCCTGGCCGGGTTTCTCCCTCTGACCAGCCGCACGGTGAGCTGAGGGTCATCGGCCAGGATTGTGCCGATGCCCACCATGACGGCGTCGTTGGTGGCGCGCAATTTGTGGGCCAGCTTCCGCGACTCCGCCGAGCTTATCCACTGAGAAGCCCCGCTGGCGGCGGCAATGCGTCCGTCCAGCGTCTGAGCGAACTTGACCGTGACCAGCGGGAGGCCGGTAGTCATATACTTGAAGTGCGCCGCATTCAGCAAACGGCACTCATCTTCAAGCACTCCCACCCTGGTTGCAACGCCGCGCTGGTTCAATATCTCTATGCTTTTGCCATTGACTCGCGGGTTAGGGTCCAGCACGCCGACGACGACCCGCCCAAACTTGTTGCTGATTATGACGTCCACGCAGGGAGGCGTCTTGCCATAATGGCAGCATGGCTCCAGAGTTATGTAAATGGTCGCTCCTGCCACGCTTCCCCTGGCATTCTGCATGGCATCAATCTCGGCATGCCTGCCGCCAAAGCGATGATGATAGCCCTTGCCGATTATCCGCCCATCTTCGACGATGACGGCCCCCACCATCGGGTTCGGGCTGGTCCTGCCCAGTCCCCTGCGAGCCAGCGTCAGGGCCTGTTTCATGTAATCTTCGTCAGACAAAATTCGGCTCTCCATTGCTTACCGCTGCGGATATCACCACAGATGCTTGTTATTATAGCCAAAAGCGCGGGCTTTAACAAAGCGAGCCGATTTAAAGAGGTAGCACATTGCGCTT
>CAYWUK010000107.1:3633-6503 GCA_964461475.1 uncultured Dehalococcoidaceae bacterium | reverse complement strand
GCGCAAGTCCGGCGAGCCTTTTCTGGAGCACCCATTGCGGACGGCCCTGACCCTGGCTGAGCTTCAGCTTGATGCCAGTTCTCTGGCAGCCGCCCTATTGCACGATATTCCTGAGGACTGCGGCATACCCATTTCTGAGATTGAAGCTAAGTTTGGCCCGGAGATAAGCAAACTGGTGGATGGCACCACCAAGCTGGGCAAAGTCCAGCTTTCAACCCCCGAGGTGACTACCAGGGAAGCGCAGGCGGAGAACATGAGGAAGATGCTGGTGGCCATGGCCGAAGACCTGCGCGTCGTCTTCATCAAGCTGGCCGACCGACTGCATAACATGCGCACCCTGGGCGCCCATGAGCCGGAGAAGCAGCGCAGCATTGCCCAGGAGACCCTGGAGATATTCGCCCCCCTGGCCCATCGCCTGGGAATATGGGAACTTAAGTGGCAGCTGGAAGACCTGTCATTCCGTTATCTGGAGCCGGAGAAATACCGCCGCGTTGCTAAACTGGTCGCTTCCCGGCGCGCCCAGCGGGAAAACTTCATAACGGAGATAATTGAGATTTTAAAAAAAGAGTTTGACCGCGTCGGCCTGAAGGCCGAGCTATCGGGCCGGCCCAAACACATCTACAGCATTTATCAGAAGATGGAGCGCTATGCTGCTATGGGCAGGCGGTTTGACGATATACATGACCTCCTCGCCCTGAGGGTGCTGGTCAACACCGTGCCAGAATGTTACAGCGCCGTCGGTGTCATTCACAGCTTATGGCACCCTTTGCCCGATTCGTTTGATGACTATATTGCCAACCCCAAATCGAACGGGTACCGGGCGCTGCATACCGCGGTGATGTGCCTCGGCACCACACCCCTGGAGATTCAAATTCGCACCCATGAAATGCATTATCTGGATGAGTATGGGGTGGCGGCTCATTGGCGCTACAAGGAAGGGGAGAAAAGGGATTTACACTTTGAGGAAAAGATAGCCTGGCTGCGTCAGTTGGTTGAGTGGCACCGTGAGCTTAGCGGGGCCGAGGAGTTCCTGGAGTCCGTTAAGACGGATATATTCAACGACCAGGTCTTTGTTTACACCCCCAAGGGCGAGATAAAAGACCTGCCGAAAGGTGCTACGCCCCTTGATTTTGCCTACCGGGTCCACACCGAACTGGGACACCGCTGCACCGGCACCAAGGTCAACGGCAGGCTGGTGCCGCTGGACTACACGCTTAAAAATGGCGATGTGGTAGAGATTGTTTCATCCAAAGGGAGCAAAGGGCCAAGCCTTGACTGGCTGAACCCGCATTTAGGTTATGTTAAAACGTCGCATGCCAGGGAGAAGATACGGCAGTGGTTCAAGAAGCAGGAAAAGACGGAAAATATTGAGCATGGGCGGGAGGTCCTGGATAAGGAGTTAAGGCGCCTGGGGATGAAGATTGACCGTCAGGAGCTGGCGGCCATGTTTAATTATAGCAACCTGGACGATTTCCTGGCGGCGGTCGGCTGCGGCAACGTTACCACTCACCAGATTGCCCTGAAGCTGGCGGCCCAGCAGGAGGCGCCGAAGGCAGTGGCGGAGGTCGCTCCGCTGAAGCCGTCGCTATCCACGGTGCGGGTTCTGGGGATGGGGGACCTGGTCACCCATCTGGCGCAGTGCTGCCATCCCGTGCCGGGGGACAGGATTATTGGCTATGTTACGCGCAGCCGAGGCGTGACAATCCACCGAGAAGATTGCTACAATGTGATTCACGAGGCTGAGCGGGAACGCCTGCTCCCGGTGGAGTGGGGGCAGACCGATTCGCTGTACCCGGTGAATATACAGGTTGATGCCTGGGATAGGCTGGGATTGGTGCGCGATATCACCACGGTGGTGGCAGAGGAGAAGGTCAATATCGCCTCGGTGAACCTCGTCAGCCATGATGACCATTCCATTTCCGCATTCTTAACCCTGGAGACGAGCGGCCTGGCACAGCTGAGTCGGCTGTTGAAGAAAATAGAGTCGGTCAGGGGAGTAAAAAGCGTCGTCCGCGTTGGCGACGAGGCCGCCAAGAAAGCTGCCTCGGGCTAAAGTAGACCGATGGGCATTGGTTCTGTTAAAGTATAGCGGGGCAGAATTATTGTATATAAAACCTGAGGAGGTTGACATTGCCTAGGACGAAATCGGCGGAAAAATCGGTGCGCGCGACCGAGAGAAGACAGCTGCGCAATAAGTCCATTCGCAGCCAGGTGAAAACCAGCATAACCAAGGCGGAAAGCCTTATCTTTTCCGGCGAGCTTGAGGCGGCGCAGCAGGCGGTGATGACGGCCGTCTCTTCTCTTGATAAAGCCGCTGAGAAAGGGATTCTGAAGCGCAATAATTCATCCAGGCGCAAATTGCGATTGATGAGGAAGCTGAACAAGGCTCTGGCTTCATCTGCGGATGTAACCGAGCCGGAGCAGGCCGAGTAACTTTCCAGTTACGCTATTTTAGCAACCCTCTTTAATCCGAGGACGGAATTGTCCGTGGTTGCTGCACTTCCATCTCCTGGCCGCAGCATGTGACCGTGCCGTCGCTGGCTTTGGTGCACAGCACCTCGGTGCCGCAGACCTTGCAGCGATATCTTTTGCCAAGTTGATTTGCCATTTTCAGAACCTCCAGGGGGCGGTCTGTTTTATTTCTTCTGCTCTATGGGCTGGCCGCAGCAGGTGATCGTACCGCTGCCTCCCTTGGTGATAATCATCTCAGCGCCGCACTTGGCGCAACGATATCTCTTGCCGACCTCATTCGCCATTTAACATCACCTCTTTTGCGACTTTATTAAACATTGTAATCCACAGACCGGTGATTGTCAAAGTTTTCTTAATTGCGGGACCTGACCGCCGTGGGTCTCCTCTCTGAACTCACC
>CAYWUK010000107.1:0-3623 GCA_964461475.1 uncultured Dehalococcoidaceae bacterium | reverse complement strand
GATTGTGCCCTTGCCCCCACGGGTTACGATGAACTCAGCGCCGCACTTAGCGCAGCGGTATCTTTTCCCCACGTCATTAGCCATTTCATACCACCTTTCCATGGACTGCACAGGCATTTCATTATATCTTAACGCTCAAATCGGTGTCAAAGCAATCACTCGCCCATGATTTGCAGGACAATTTGCCTGGTCCGGGCGCGGTTGTCAAAATCAACCACCACTATCTGCTGCCAGGTGCCGAGCATGAGCCTTTTGTCGCTGAGGGGCACCACCAACGAAGCACCCAGCAGGGAGGCGCGGATATGAGAATAGCCGTTGCCGTCTCCCCAGCGCGCATCGTGGCGGTAGGGGATATTCCTGGGGACATTGAGCTCCCACATGTTCTGGAAGTCGGCAATCAGGCCCGGCTCATATTCAATGGTGGTTACGCCCGCCGTCGAGCCGGCGACGAATACGGTCACCGTGCCGTCGGCGATATTCGACTCGGCCAACTGCTGCTCCACCTGCGGGGTGATGTCAATTATATCGCACTCCCCTTTTGTCTGGAGAGTTATTCTTTTGGTGATTACCATGCTGCACCTCCTGTCAAACGCCACACGTGTTAATTTTGCCTCTCTTATGCCCATTTTATAGCAGGCTACTCCCAGTCTATATCCCTCAAGTCAAACACCGGCCCATCCTTGCACACCTGCTTCAGCCCACCCTTCGTCTTGATGGTGCAGCCGTAGCATACGCCCAGTCCGCAGCCCATCATTATCTCCAGGGAGACCTGGACGGGCTTGCCGTTCAACTGAGGGAAGTTTTCGGCCATGTTGCGATACATGGGAGCAGGCCCGCAGGCGAATATCTGCTCCGCCCAGTCGGCATGTTCCGGCAGGAAGTCGGTTATCATGCCTTTTATGCCGGCGCTGCCGTCTTCTGTGGCGCTGATGCAGTCGCCCTGCGCTGGAAGGAGATGCCTGGGGCAGAGCTGGGTGGCGGTGGCGGCGCCGATGAGCATTCGCACCGCATGCCCACTCGTCGCCGCATGTTCGGCCAGGAAGCAGAGTGGGGCGATGCCGAGGCCCCCGGCGACGAGCAGCATGTTTTTAGAGTCGTCGTCGATGGCGAAGCCGTTGCCCAGCGGGCCGAACAGGTCCAGGCTTTCGCCGGCCTTGCGCCGGGAGAGCCAGAGCGTGCCCTTGCCCACCACGCTGAAGAGCAGGGCGAGCCTGCCGTTATCTACCTGGTGGATGCTCAGGGGGCGGCGCAGCAGCATTTCACTGCCCGCCCCGCAGCGCACCATGATGAACTGCCCCGGGCTGGCTGCGCTGGCTATCTCGGGGGATTCCAGCCAGATGAGGCGCACCTCCGGCATCACCTCAGCGTTGGATATGATTTGAGCCAGGCTCTGTTTCATTTTAGTCCTTCATTTATTTTAATATAAATCGTCTACATAAGGTGGGGCTGTGCCCCATCGGCATATTTCGTGCGGTAATCGGGGAGGGGCTGGATGGTATAGCTCTGGTCGCCGTTGGCGAGGGCCGTCAACGCAGCCCGCACCGTGTCCAGGCTGGTGAAGCAGGGGATGCGCTTCTCCGTCGCCGCCCGCCGAATCTGGAAGCCATCCCTCAGCGGCGTGTTCCCTCCTGTGATGGTGTTGACCACGCCGTGCACTATGCCGTCGTTGATGATGTCAACAACGTTGGGATGCCCCTCGCTCAGCTTCTTGCTTATCATGTTCACGGGCAGGCCGACTGCCTCAATCATGGCGGCGGTGCCTTCGGTGGCGTATATCTTATGGCCGAGCGCGGCAAACTTCTTGATAAGGGGCAACGCCTCCGCTTTGTCGCGGTCGGCGATGCTGAAAAGTATGCCCTCCTGCGGCTTGAGCATCATGCCGCTGGCGAGGAGCGCCTTGGCCAGGGCGGCATTGAGTGAGTAGTCAATCCCCATCACCTCGCCGGTGGACTTCATCTCCGGGCCGAGATGGGTGTCAACGCCGAGCAGCTTAGACATGGAGAAGACGGGCGCCTTGATGCCTACCAGCTTGTTCACCGGCCATAGCCCGCTGCTGTAGCCCTGCTCCCTCAAACTCTGCCCGAGCATCACCCTGGTCGCCACTTTAACCATGGGCACGCCGGTGACCTTGGAGAGGAAGGGGACGGTGCGGCTGGCCCGCGGGTTGACCTCCAGTATGTAGATTGACGACCCTATGGTAGAATCGGCAGGCATAATGACGAACTGTATGTTCATCAGCCCCTTTATTTTGAGCGCCAGCCCGATGCGTATGGCGAAGTCGGCGATGGTGTCCACCTCGTGCCGGGACAGGTTTACCCCGGGATATACGGCCATGGAGTCGCCGCTGTGCACCCCGGCGCGCTCGATATGCTCCATTATGCCGGGGATGAGCACCGACTCGTCGTCGGCGATGGCGTCAACCTCCACCTCTTTCCCCTGCATGTATTTGTCAATCAGGACAGGGTGGCCGGTGTCCAGCTCCATAGCCAGGCTCATGTAGCGCACCAGCTCGGTGGCGTTGTAAACAATTTCCATGGCACGGCCGCCGAGCACGTAGCTGGGGCGCACCAGCACCGGGTAGCCGATGAGCTGGGCTATTTCAAGGGCTTCATCCACCGTGGTCACCCCGGCCCCCGGGGGCTGCGGGATGCCCAGCTCGCTGAGGAAGGTCTCAAAGCGGCGGCGGTCCTCGGCGAGGTCTATGGCCTCGGCGCTGGAGCCGAACAGGGGCATGCCGCTGCGGGTGAGGGGCGTGGCCAGGTTTATCGCGGTCTGGCCGCCGAACTGGACTATTGATGGCGTGGCAGCGCCGTTGTTCTCGTTTTCCAGGATATCGCGCAGGCTTTCCTCATCCAGGGCTTCAAAGTAGAGCCGGTTGCTGGTATCAAAGTCGGTGGAGACGGTCTCGGGGTTGGAGTTGGCCATGATGCTCTTGTAGCCGGCCTCCTCCAGCGCCCAGGCGGAGTGCACGCTGCAGTAATCGAATTCAATGCCCTGCCCGATGCGGATGGGGCCGCTGCCGATGACCACTGCCTTGTTCCCCGCAATCGGCTCCGCCTCGTTCTCCTGTTCGTAGGTGCTGTAAAAGTAGGGGGTGGCGGCATCGAACTCGGCGGCGCAGGTGTCCACCATCTTGTAAACGGGGCGTATATTCCAGTCGTGGCGCATCTGCCTCACCTGCTCGGGGAGTTTATCGGCCAGTGTGCCAATTTGCTCGTCGGAGAAGCCGAGCCGCTTGCTTCGCTTTAAAAGCTCCGGCGTTAATGATTGTGAGAGAAGCTCCTTTTCCAGGGCGACTATGTTTTGCATCTTGTCGATGAACCAGCGGTCGATGCTGGTGCGCTGGCATATGGCCTGGGGGCTTATCCCCCGGCGCAGCGCCGCCATAATCGCCCACAGGCGCAGGTCGTTGGGCGCAAGGTGGTAGGTGCTGATATCGTCGCCGCGCTCCCACCTGAGGTCTTCCCAGAGCAGCGACTTCTTGCCGAACTCTAGGGAGCGAACCGCCTTTTGCAGTGCGGCCTCAAAGGTGCGGTCTATGGCCATCACCTCGCCGGTGGCCTTCATCTGGGTGCCGATTATCCTGTCGCCGGAGGCGAACTTGTCGAAGGGCCAGCGCGGGA
>CAYWUK010000106.1:0-6512 GCA_964461475.1 uncultured Dehalococcoidaceae bacterium | reverse complement strand
AAAACAATCGCCAATTGGTAGGGCAACAAAGTAACTATGACCTCCTTGTAATACCCTCTGGCTTCCCGATGTCATAGATTTGTAATTTTTCCGCCTCCAATTTTATGACTTTTTCAAAGTGTCTTTTATACAATTCAAGATGGAAAAGGATTTGACACGGGATATACTATATGGTAGTATATAGTATAATATTTTGAAGCGGGATGAAGAGTAGTTGTCTGGTAAGGGAGGGCGCTGATGGCAAAGTCGCCGGCATAATCGCCGTGGCCGATACCCTCAAGCCGAACGCAAAAGAAGCGGTGGCCGAGTTTCACCGCCTTGGACTGGAGGTGGTGATGCTCACCGGCGACAACAGGAGAACGGCGGAGGCTATTGCCAGGCAGGCGGGCATCGATCGCGTGCTGGCTGAGGTGCTGCCGGAGCACAAAGCTCAGGAAGTGAAAAAGCTCCAGCAGGAAGGGCAGATAGTGGCTATGGTTGGGGACGGCATCAACGATGCCCCGGCGCTGGCGCAGGCCGCCGTCGGCATCGCCATAGGCACCGGCCCCGATGTCGCCATGGAAGCGGCCGATATTACCCTTGTGAGCGGCGACCTCAGGGGGGTGGTCACCGCAATCGCCCTGAGCAAGCGCACCCTGAGGACCATCAAGCAGAACCTCTTCTGGGCGTTCGCCTATAACGTCTCCCTGATACCGATAGCCGCAGGCGTATTGCACTTCGCCTTCGGCCAGGGTGGCACATCGGCGGCGCTGCGCTTCTTCCTGGGCGACTACGGCTTCCTGAACCCGATGCTGGCTGCTCTGGCTATGGCGGCAAGCTCGGTGACCGTGGTGTCCAATTCGCTGCGGCTGCGGGGTTTCCGCCCGCAGGAACTCGCCTCGTGAGATGAGCCCCCGGCGGGAGTTAGTAAAGAAACAAACAAGGAGGAAAGCACAATGGCTAAAGACCCGGTCTGTGGGATGCAGTGCGATGAGAAGACCGCGCCGGCCAAGTCCGACTACAAGGGGAAGACCTACTACTTCTGCGCCCCTGGCTGCAAGAAGGCCTTCGACGCAGACCCTGAGAAATACATCGGCGGCGGAGAGAAGACGACCGGCCACAGCGGTCACTAGATGTAATTTACCTCTTTAATTGCCGGCTTGTGTGAGATATCTCTGGGCGGAGATGGCGGCGGTGGTGCCGTCGCCTACGGCGGCGGCTATCTGCATCGGCGAATTGTGGCGGATGTCGCCGGCGGCGAATATCCCTGCTCTTTCCGTTTCCATAGCGTCGTTGACCAGTATCTGCCCCTGGCTGTCCAGTGGTAAGATGTTTTGCAGGTAAGCCGTCTCCGGCTCCACGCCGATGCGCACCAGGACGCCGTCCACAGGCATGGTGGATACCTCTTTAGTGCCGGTGTTCAGCAGCTTGATACCCGTAACCTGGGCATCGCCCAGGATGGCTTCAATCCTGACGCCGCATATTATCTCTATCTTCGGGTCTTTTCTGGCCCTTTCCTGAAGCAGGGAGATGGCGCTCAAGCGGGGCAAGGCTTCTATCACCGTGACCTTTGCCGCCAGCTTCGTCATGTATAATGCATCCACGAGGCCGGCATCCCCTCCCCCGCTCACCACAACCTTCTTGTCGGCGAACTGCCCGCCGTCGCACATGGCGCAGTAGCCGACCCCCTTTTGTAAGAAGGCTTCTTCGCCGGGGACGCCAAGCTTCTTCGGGTGCGCCCCGCCGGCTATGATTACTGCCCTTCCAATATAGTCGCCGCTGCCGCCGCGCACACGGTTGTTGCCCGCTTTTATCTCCAGCCCTTCAGCCTTGTCAAACCTGGTTTTCGCTCCGTATTTTGAAGCCTGAAGCATCATCTGCGCTCCAAGCTCCGCGCCGCTGATGCCCTCGGCAAAGCCGGGGTAGTTCTCTATCGTCTCTATGTCTATTATCCTTCCGCCCAGGTTGTGCTGTTCCAGGATTATCACACTGAGGCCGGCCTGGGCGCAGTACAGGCCGGCAGTTAGCCCGGCAGGCCCGGCGCCGATTATAACGACATCATAAGTTTCTTCCATACCTATCCTGCGGCGAGAAGCGACTCAAGCTTTGACATGCGCCCGCTCCTTTTCTTCGTGATCAAGTTGAAAACCCTGGGAAGGTCGGCCATCAATGACTGTGATTGCCCGGCGGCGTCGGAGTAAAATTTAATTATAGTGTCTTCCATCTGGATGGCCTTTTCCAGGGCGTCTGCATACTTCGCATTCTGCGCCAGGTCTGCCTCAAATGCGTAGTTGTCCTCCTCTATGTTAAAGGCAAAGCAGCCCTCGATGGCGTCGGTGATGGCGCCGTAATATGTTCTTTCAACCTGCGCTATGTTCTTCCTGTTCTCTTCTGCGAAGGAGAGGAAAATGGCTTCATCCCTGCCGTATTTCCTGAACAGCTCTTTATAGAACTCTGCCGAATCGTCCTCAAGCTTTCGGGCAAGGCTGATAACCTGGGAAGCGGTGTGCAATATCATGATTCGCCCTCTTTCCTAAAGCCAGCGTTGAATGACGACCTTGCTTTCGGTGAAGAAGCGGACTGCCTCTTGGCCCTGCGTGTGCAATATGCCGAAGAAGGAGTCCTTCATTCCGCTGAACGGGAAGAAAGCCATCGGCGCCACTATACCCACGTTTATGCCCACATTGCCGCTGGTTGCGTTGTACTGGAATTGCCTGGCGCTCCTGCCGCTTGACGTGAAGATGGCGTTGCCATTGCCGTAGGGATTAGCATTGCATATCTCTATTGCCTCGTCCAGGTCTTTCGCCCGCATTACGCTCATCACCGGCCCGAAGATTTCCTCCCTGCCGATTTTCATATCCGGCGTGACGTTCTCAAAGATGGTGGGTCCGAGGAAGCATGTCTCGGGGTAGCCGCCGACGATTTTTACGTTTTTTCTGCCGTCGAGCCTCATTCTGGCGCCTTCTTGGATGCCGCTTTCTATGTACCCGATAATTCTATCCTTCTTTGCTTTGTCGCGCACGGGGCCCATCTGGACGGATTCGTCAAGCCCGTAGCCAATGGTTATCTTGGCTGCCGCATCAATAACCCTGTCCAGAAAATCGTTGTAGAACCTATCGTCTTGGCCGACCATGAGCAGGTTGGCCCCGGCCAGGCAGCGCTGGCCGGCGTTGCCGAAGAACGAGGTCATCAGCGCCGGGATAGTCCTTTCCACAACGCAGTCCGGCATCACCACCATGAAGTTCTTGGCCGCGCCCTGCGCGATAACCCTTTTGCCCGATTCACCACACCTCTTGTAAATAACATCCCTCGCCGTTGCCGTGCGCCCCACGAAGGCTATGCCCTTTACACCCGGATGGTCTAACATGGTGCCCACCACAGCCTTTTCGCCGTTGACCACATTCCAGACTCCGGGAGGGAAGCCGGCTTCCTCCACCAGCTCTGTCAGTCTCGCCTGGCTGTTGGGCACCTCAGGGGATGGTTTCACCACGACGCAGTTCCCCGTGGCCACGGCATATGGCGCCGACCAGAGTGGAATCATAAAGGGGAAGTTGAAAGGGCCGATTATCCCGAAAACGCCCAGGGGCTGCCTGATGAGATATTCATCTATGCCAGTTGCGATGTCCTCCAGGTTGTACCCCATCATTAAAGTGGGGATGCCGCAGGCGACCTCAACGTTTTCAATGCCGCGCCTTGTTTCCCCGCGCGATTCGTCTATAGTCTTTCCGTGTTCCTGGGTCTGAATCCGGCTGAGCTCCTCAAAATTCTCCTCCAGGAGTTCCTTCAGCCTGAAAAAATACCTTGACCTTGTCAGCGGTGGCGTCGCCCTCCAGCTGGGGAAGGCCTCCTGGGCCGCTTCTATGGCGGCGGCCGTCTCCTCCTCGGTAGAAATCGGCACGCGCGATATTAATTTGCCCGTGGCCGGGTTGACCACATCTTGAATAGCCCCTTTGGATTCAACCCAGTCCCCGCCTATAAAATTCCTGATTGTCTTTACTTCTGTTATTGCTTCCTGTAGAAGTGCCATGTTCGAGCGGACCTCCTTTTTTGTTTCAGCAGATGTAAGAAAGATAGCTATAATGATGAGGCCAGCTATAACTACCAGTTATAGCTGAATGACCAACCCATTTTTATTATAATGACGTGAAAAGCTAGAACTATGTTAAACCGTCGCCGATTGCTTGTCAAACGCTGGAAAGCCGTCAGTTCTTCTTGACCGCCTTGCCCATTTTGTAGGTGGATTACTTCGGCAGGGAAGAAGGTGGTATACTAATCACTGATACTTTTTGGGGGTTAAGGCTATGGTCAGGAAAGATGACTGGAGAATAGATTCAAAAAAGGCCGCGTTCGTTATTATTGATATGCAAAGGGCGTTCCTGGAGCCGGGTTCTCCTGTGGAATGTGCTGAAGCCAGGGACTTTGTCCACAGGTTAAACGAACTGACCGCCCTCTGCCGCAGGGTTGGCGTGCCGGTGATACACGTATTCCAAGCGATCCGTCAGGACCTTAGCGATATAGGTTTGCTCGCGGAAATCAGGCCGCGGACCGATAGCGAATGGGAGGCGATTGAGGGCAGGAAAGGTGCCGAATTCTATAAAGGTATCAACATCGGCAAAGGCGACTATATTGTTAAGAAAGTGCGTTACAGCGCCTTTATTCCAGGGTCGTCCAGGCTGGAGCCGCTTTTGCGGGGACTGGGCAGGGATAGCCTCATTGTTTGTGGCGTGGTAACGGATATATGTGTTATGGCAACAGCGATTGATGCCATGATGCTTGACTTGAGGGTATTCCTCGTGGGCGAACTCACCGCTACGCTCAGCGAGGAGCGGCAGAGGGTAGCCCTGAAGGTGCTTGGAAGGCATTTCGCTAGGGTGATGACCTTTGAGCAGGTGCGCGGGGAGCTTGAACATCTATTGGCAGAGGCGAAATCCCCTGGCGCTGTTTAATTTTACTGATTGGCGGTCATGTCATTGTTATTCTTGACGAAAGCTCTTAACAAGGTATTTTATGGTTGGGTGGTGGTGGCAGGCCTGTTCGTTGCGAGCATTAGCCTTTCCGGGGTGCGCTTTTCTTTCGGCGTGTTTCTCAAGTCCCTGGCGAGCGAGTTCGCCCTGAGCCGGGCGGCAACCTCATCGGTCTATTCCCTCTACATGCTTCTTGGCAGCTTCTTTGCCGTTGCCGCCGGCCTGTCTTTTGACAGGTACGGCCCGAGAATAATTATCCTATTAATGGGCATATTCGCTGGCATGGGACTGCTGCTAACAAGCCAGGCGAACGCCCCCTGGCAGTTGTACATAACCTATAGCCTGCTGTTGGCTTTGGGGACATCTTCCACATATTTAATCGCTATGTCCGCGGTTTCACGCTGGTTCGACAGGAAGCGGGGGCTGGCCCTGGGGATAGCCGGCTCTGGTGCCGGAATGGGAATGCTGGCCTGGGCTCCTCTGGCTACATTTCTTATTGACAATTTTGACTGGCGCATGGCCTATATCATCATGGGGGTGGTCGTCATGCTGGTCGTGCTCCCCCTTTCCCAGCTATTGAAGAGGGACCCCCATGAAATTAGAACTCTGCCCGATGGCGAGGAAGCGGACTTAACGCCTGCGCCCTTAGCGGGGCGGAAGGCCGAAGGAATAGCGTCATTGCCGGCGCGCCTCCGCATGGTCGAGGTATTTAAGGCCAGAAGTTTCTGGCTAATCATGTTTATCTGGTTTGGTTTTGCCACTAATTTGTCGTTAGTCATAACTCACCTGGTGCCCCACATCACGGATTTGGGCTTTTCGGCCGAGAAAGCGGCGGCCATCTTTGGCCTGATAGGCGGTGCGAGCATTTTTGGCAGGGTGCTGATGGGGGCCGTATCCGACAGGATAGGCGGGAAAAAGGCGTGCATCATCGCTGCGTTAATTCAGGCCGTTTCCATGTTGTGGCTGGTCTGGTGGCATGACATGCGGATTTTCTATCTATTTGCCGTGGTGTTCGGCTTTGCCTACGGCGGCATGGCGCCCCTTATTCCGGAGATAGTTGCTGATGCATTTGGTCTGGACAAAATTGGCTCTATCTTGGGCACAGTAGAGTTGGGATTTGGCGCTGGCTCTGCGGTCGGTTCGGCTATGGGCGGCCTTATTTTTGATGTCAGGCATAGCTATTCCGTGGCTTTTTTGACCGGGGGGGTGGTTTTGTTGTTAGTGGCTATGCTAACCGCCCTTATTAAAAAGGAAACAGACAAAGGTATTGCCGCTTTTGCTGGTTGATATCAGTCCATCTTATTCGTGAAGGTTAGCCTTGAAAAGTCAAGGATATTTGTTGAAAATTAGAAGAGAAAATGCTATAGTCAAAATGTTGGGCGCCCAGCTATCTTCAGCGTTGATTTGTCGGCTTCAAAGACTTCGCAATTCGTCTGCCTTAGATGTTTTTAAGCAATGGCTGTTGAGCGAAGAAGGAGGTGTTGCTATTGTTTAGTGGTTCATCAAACCATAATGCAGCCCCGGTAGTAAAAGGGGTAACCTATTTTCTGGCGCATGTACCCAGCATGG
>CAYWUK010000105.1:0-6518 GCA_964461475.1 uncultured Dehalococcoidaceae bacterium | reverse complement strand
GCCGGTAAGCGCCTGACAAAGGGCCATCAGCTGCGTTTCAGCCTGTATTCCCGCCCCTATCATGCCGATGACGGCTGAGCCTTTTCGCGCCAGGTATTTGGCGGCCACGCCGCCGGCCGCCCCGGTCCTCATGGTGGTGATATTTGTGCCGTTCATGATGGCGATGGGACGTCCGTTAGCAGGGTCGCACATGATGATGGTGGCCATTACGGTTGGCAGGTTCTGCTCCATGTTGTGCGGATAGGCGCACACCCATTTGACCCCGGCGCTGCCGTTGATGTAGGCCGGCATGGCCCTGAAGTCGCCGCGATATTCGGGGAGGTCCAGGTAGAGCTTGGGGGGCATTTTGGCTTTGCCTTCGGCGTGGAGCCTGAAGGCAAGCTCCACGGCTGGCAGCGCCTCGTCCATGCTCAGCAGCTCATGAACGTCGTGCCCGCTCAGCAACATTATCTCGTTTGTGCCTTTGGACATATTTGACTGGCCTTGCATAAGTTTCCTCTTTCCGGCGCCTGTTGTGCCGCAGCTTGAATCTGTATCCGTATTTTCAGGTGATTCTTGATGAGGTCAATTGTATACCTGTATTCGTAATTTGTCAAATTTATTTGGTCAATATATTACGATATAGGTAACAAATTAGGTTATAGATATTAGTGTGGCGTAAAAAATATTTGTGATAACTTCGGGCTTTGTGTTGCGCATTATCTACGAATAACGTAATTATGCTTTTGTTTTTCCTGCCTTTGTGCTATTATTTAGCGAATTATCTTAAACAATAGTGAGGCGGCTATGATTGACGATATTGACCGAAGGCTGATACAGGAGCTGCAAAGGAATGGCAGGGAGAGCTATTTAGACCTGGCTGAGAAACTGGGGGTGGTCGAGGGGACGGTGCGTAAAAGGATTAAACGCCTCGTGGCCGATGACATAATGAGGATAGTGGCGGTGCCAAACGTGCCTAAACTGGGTTATGGACTGATATCGGTCGTAGGGCTGCAATGCCGGGTGGAGAATTTGCGGGACGTGGCGGAAAATCTGGCTAAGAACCCGCATGTATGCTATCTCGCATTTGTGGCCGGCAGATTTGACCTTCTGGCTATCGTGATGACACGGTCATCCGGGGAGCTTTCCCACCTGATTGAGAAGGAAATCTGGACCATCCCCAATATCGCTCGGACGGAAACATCCGTCACTCTGGAAATCATCAAGGGTGGCCGGGGAATTCTGGATACCACCGGACTCATAGGCAACATGGCAACCGGCGTTATTTCAGGCGACCTGCCGAAGCCAAGGCGAAGAAGGCGTGCCCCGCGCAAGCCATGATGAAAATTACGGTGCGCAATCATATCAATTTCCTTTTCGTTCAAAACTTAACAGGATATTTATAATTCGGCGCTTGTTTTTTATGCTTTTTTGCCCCTCGTCGCTATAGCCTTTAATTCTGGTATAAAAGTTTGAGCAGGCTGGTGATTTGTAATGCGCAGGAGCTGGTTTCGTACTATTTTACCAGTGACCTTTTTCCTAAGGGTTATCCCCAGGTTTGCTCTATTTTTGTTATACAATGAAGGTATTGGAAAGGTCGCTCAGGTGTGATATGAAGAGTCCGAGAATATCAGGCGGTGAAGAGCTATGTTAGGCGTGACCACTACCATGGAGGCGGTCAGCACCGGTAAGAAGGCCATAGCTGCGGCTGTTGAGGGTGACATCGACCTGGGGTCTCTGGTGATAATCAGGGGCGAATCCGGCTCCGGCAAGAGCATGTTATGCCAGCATATCGCCCACAGCACGCTGCAATCCAGCCAGGGTGCGGCGGCCTATTACACTGAAAAGAAGACCTTCCGCGACCTTATCACCGAGATGGATTCTTTTTCCCTGCCCGTTGAACACCAGTTCGTAACCGACAAGCTGCGGATACATCCCCTGGCTTCCCCGGAGTTTAAGGAAGGCGCGGATAATTCCGTCCGGCTTTTAATAGGGCACATAAGCGCCATGCCGGCGCGCTTCAAGCTGATTATAGTGGACTCCCTGACGCCGTTCATGATTAAGATGGACGCCCGGGAGAAGATGGATATGTTTCAGGCTTTCAAAGAGCTATGCGGCCAGGGGCGCACTATTGTTTTGGTTGCTGGCGTCCATGTTTTTGATAAGGGCACTGTTAACAGGGCTTACTTCATGAGCGATTACTTCTTCAATCTGAAGGGCGATGACGCGCCTCTCTGGGCGGGCGAAGTTGACTCCCGCAGGATAAAGATATTGGAAGCGCTGAAGCTGCGCGGTGCCGAGATACCATCCGGGGGCGCCGTAAAATTTGAGATAAAAGAAAGGGTAGGTATCCAGATACTCCCTTTTATGCAGGTCAAAATCTGAGCCAGCCCTCCGGAATGGCTATGTTCTTGATACTATTACCTGGGCAATTAGCAGGCCTAGCACTGCGCCGGTTATCGCCCCTGACCAGGGATTTGCCGTGGCCCCTCAGGTGCTTCCCGTGCACTTGCCCAGGTACCCGATTGCCCCGCCGATAGCGGCGCCGATAATGGCCCCGATTATATATCTCACTATCAAGTTTATCGCCCCTTCGTAGTTTTTATTTTTTGCCCGTAACTGCCTCATCTTCCAGATATGCCGTCATCCTGGGCGCGACCAGTGGCGCTACCCGGGGCAGCATGGGTGGCATGATGCTTGCCATTACCTCGGAGAGCATCTCGGGCAGCATTGCCTCCATAGCCGGTGGCATATTGGGTATCGCTTCCTTCATTAGCTCTATGGAGCGGGGCATCAGCGCCGGCAGCATCCCCGGCAACAAGCGGGGCATCAGCATGGGAATCATCTTCTCCATCAGGGAAAGCATGGGGTGGCGCAGCGCCGCGGGCATGCCCTTTACCATGCCCATCATGCCCTTCATCGCTCCGGGCATGGCCGCCATTATCTCAGGCATCATGCGGCCCATCATGTCCGCCATGCCGCTGACTGTCATGATGTCAATGGCGGTGCCGAACACATCCCAGGCATCGAGGACGGTGTGAGTGGGGTCTTTCACTTCATAGCCTAGGGCTTCAGCGACAACATCGGAAAAATCGAGGACTCGCACCGGAGATTTGCCCGCCCGGGCGCCTACGCGCAGCTGGACTTCGCAGCAGGGGCAGGTAGTCAGCACAATGTCCGCCCCAACGGCCTCTGCTTCCCTCATCCTGACGATGCCGATGGCATCGGCGGCAGGCGGTCGTCCCACCCTGCTGAGCACGCTGCCGCAACAAAGGCCGTTTTCGCGGTTATGCTCCATCTCGACTAGCTCAACGCCGGGCACGGCGCGGAGGACTTCGCGGGGCTGCTCGTAGATTCCGCCATGTCTTCCTATGTGGCAGGGGTCGTGGTAGGTAATCCGTCCGCCGTCCTTCGGCGCCTGCTTGAACTTAAGCCTGCCTTCTCTCACCAGTTCGGCGGTAACCTCGGTGATGTGCTTGATACGGACGTCATACTTCAGCCCGAGTTTCTTCGCCCACTCGCGATAGTAGTGGTTCAAAGTGACCCAGCAGCCGGGGCAGGAGATAACAACCTCTTCAACACCCCGCTTGTTCAATTCGTTGATATTGTGCTCCACCGCCCTGGCAAACAGGTCCCACTTGCCGGCAGCATAGAAAGGAATGCCGCAGCAGGCCTCGTCCGCGCCAAGATAGGTGAAGTCGATGCCGCCTTCCTTGAGGATGTGGACGGCGTTCTGGGCGATGTCGTTCTCAACAAACGATGCGGTGCATCCGGCCCAGTAGGCTATCTTGCCCTTCTCCAGGGGCTTGACGTCGTCGGGGAGCCACTTGTCCCTCTCTTCCCGGGCACCGGCCCAGATATTATCCTGGCGCACGAAGCTTGAGCCCATCATCTCAAAGCCGGGGAAGGTGTGATATCCCTTTTCCTGGATAACCAGCCCCCGCATCTGGTCCCACATTTGCTGAATGGGAATCTGCACCTGGCAGACCTGGTTGCAGCGCTGGCAGGTGGTGCAGAGCAGGAAGGAGTCCAGCATCATCTGGTTGAACTCTGCCTTGCCCTCAAGGTACTGGCGCAGGAAGTACCAGCGCCCGCGCGATGTCTCGCTCTCCCACTGGCGGCCGAAATACTGGTCGCAGACGTCAATACAGTAGCCGCATTGGGCGCAGGAATAGGCTTCGTAGGCAATCTGCGGCGGAATCTTCTTGGCCAGCTTGGGCTTATGGCTGAACAGTGCCCGGCCCACGGCGAGGAATGGCTTGCCGATTTGCGCCAGTCCTAGGCTCAGACGTAAAAGCCTGGGGTTGCGGTTCTGCGGCAATATCTTACCCGGGTTCAAAATGCCGTTGGGGTCGGCTTTTTCTTTATACTCCAGGAGCTGCGCTACCTTAGCATCGCCCAGGTTGCGCTTGGCGTAGTTGGTGAAGTAAAGCCCGATGGAGTAGGGGCAGCCGCCATGCCGACAGGCGATATCTATAATGTCCAGCGAGCGGGGGAATTCAAAGGTATAGGCTGCCGAGCGCTCATCGCTGAGCAGGTTCCCCAGAATTGATGCGTCCTCATGGCTGAGCATGGTTACCGTGATGGCGATGCCCGGGAATTTCTCCTCCACCTCTTCAATCACCTTCTCTATCTTGAGCACCGGCACCGAGACTACGGCCTCGCTTGAAATTAGAGACGGCCCCAGCCGTTTAAGCCTGATGGGGTAGAAGCGTTCGTCCCACAGCTTTTTGCTTTCCTCTCCAGCGCCGAGCTTTCCCTCGTTTACCTGTGCTATCTGCTCCAGCGCCGGCCGGATATCCTTCTGCCGTGACGCCGGGTAGACGAACAGGGCATAGCAGCATTTATTATCTTTGCTGACCTTGTTTTGGCTGGTTTCTTCTTCGCCTTCGCCCCAGCGGGGCTTCACCCTGGCGGCGTCGCGCTCCGCCACCTCCTGGGTGGTGATGAAGGCGGAGTTGGAAAAGCAGACAAGCCAAAGCGGCAGCTGCATCTGCTGGCCATCGTGGATGGCCTGGAGGAGATGTTTGAAGCTGGGGAAAGAGGCTACCACCGGCACATCTTCCTCAAACTTGCGGGCCTTGACTACGACTTCCGTTATCATGCCGGTTATGCCTTCAGCCTCGGTGACCAGTTCCAGTTCTTCGTCCTGTAACGTCCTGAGCGCTCCCTGCGGGGTAACGAATCTGACCGATTTAATATTGTTACCTATCTGGCCGTATTCATAACTGCCGATGCCGCCCCCGCCCTCGGCCACCCAGCCCGCGACGGTGGTGCTGAGCGCGCTGGAGGGCAGTATGCGCAGGGACATGCCTTGCTTGTTCAGTTCGTATTCCAGGTTTTTCCAGATGACGCCGGCCTCCGCCCTGGCGGTGCCTTCCTCTTTGTTGATTTCAAGGATGCGGCGCATACGGGAGAAATCCACCACGATGCCGCCACGGCTCGGCAGGGCTCCTCCCCAGCCGCTGGTGGCAGCACCACGCGGGGTGAGCGGGATAGCCCTTTCCTGGGCGAATTTGGTGATAAAGACAACATCTTCAGTGCTGGCTGGCTGTACCACAGCGTCGGGCACTGTCTTCAGCATCTGCTTGATTATTCCCGGAAGGCTGGCCGCATCGTGCGAGTGGAGTAGCATCTCTGTCTTGTCGAAGCTGGCCCTTTCCCCGAATCTTTCCCGTATCAGTTCCTTGTCATTGGATTTCACTCTTATCCTCCTGCCCCTTCTTGAGGGGACATTTTCCGTGTAGGTTAGACCGACAGCCTTTCGGCGAGCTCTTTGTTTTTGCCTATCTGGCTCACCAGCACCTGGTGAATGATGTCACAGGCTTCGCTTATCTTGGGGTTGGTGAGGCGGTAATGAACGTTTATGCCCTCGCGCCGCGGCGTAACTACCCCCCGGCTGCGCAGGACGGCCAGGTGCCTTGAGATAACCGCCTGGGGCGTCTCCAGCGCCTCCGCTATATCGCCTACGGTCTTTTCTCCGCCCCTCAGTTCGTTCAGGATGAGGAGCCTTTTGGGGTCGGCGAAGGTCTTGCATATCTCCGCCTTTAATTTGTATAGTTCAAGTTCTTGTTGAGTAGGCAAGATAACCCCCTTTATATGGATATTTACATATACATATAATAGTATATTAATGCTTGTTGGGGCTTTTTGTCAAGGGTGTGCGGGGCAATGCGGCGGGCGGCGAATTGACAATAACGCTCGTAAAAGATATAATTACCCTTGCGCCGAGGTAGCTCAGATGGTAGAGCAGCGGACTGAAAATCCGCGTGTCCCCAGTTCGATTCTGGGCCTCGGCACCATGAAAGGGCGGAAGTAGTTCAGCGGTAGAACGCCTCCTTGCCAAGGAGGAGGTCGCGAGTTCGAACCTCGTCTTCCGCTCCATTTTGACTCGGCCGAAGTGGCGGAATGGCAGACGCGGCAGTCTCAAAAACTGTTGGGGGGCAACCTCCGTGTCGGTTCGAGCCCGACCTTCGGCACAGATTGCCGAGTTGTGTAGTGGTAGCACGGGGGACTTTGGATCCTCTAGCCCTGGTTCG
>CAYWUK010000104.1:0-6551 GCA_964461475.1 uncultured Dehalococcoidaceae bacterium | reverse complement strand
TGCTGTTGAGCACGCAGATATGCAAAGAGCGGTGGCTCAAGACAACGGGGTGGTCCGGGGCAACTTCATATATATCGCGGCGGGTGGGGCTGCGCTTCTCAGCCAGATAAAACTCATTATAGTCTGTGCCGGAGAGCCATTCGCCCGGCGGGGTCTTACTTGCCTGGCGCTGAATGGCCGCCTTTATATCCGCGATAGACCTCACCGCCAGCGGGCTAAGGTCAAAGCTGAGCAGCTTCCTTATGAAAGAAAATATATGGCAGTGGGCATCGTTGAAGCCGGGCACAACCGTCCTGCCGGCGCAGTCTATCACTCTGGTCTTCGCCCCAAGCACCGATTCCAGCTCATCATTGCCCGCCGCCAGCAGGATTTTATCGTCGACCACAGCCACCATCCGGGCATGGGGGTGCGCGGCGTCCATGGTTATCACATTGGCATTCTTCAGGATAAGGTCAGCCGCTGGCATCTTAAAACCCCTAAACTATACAGCTACACGGTAGTATACTACTCATCACTTGAGTGAGCAAAAGCGGCCTCAGTGCCCCTGGTAAATCGCAAATTTTTGCTTGTTTTAATAGAATGGTTATGCTATCATGCAACTGAGGCAGACATGACCACAGAGAAGGAAAAAGCGCTGGGACTGACCATTGACCAGATTGAAAAGCGTTTTGGCAAAGGCTCCATAATGAGACTGGGAGCCTCCACCATAATGGCTCATGTGGATGCTATTCCCAGCGGCTCGCTGGCTTTAGACCTGGCCTTAGGTATAGGAGGCATCCCCAGAGGGCGCGTCACGGAGATATTTGGTCCGGAGTCATCGGGAAAAACTACCTTGGCCCAGCACATAATTGCCGAAGCTCAAGCAAAAGGAGGGATGGTTGCCTATATTGACGCCGAACATGCCCTGGACCCGGATTACGCTGCCAAATGCGGCGTAAAGGTTGACGACCTTCTTATCTCGCAGCCGGACACAGGGGAGCAAGCCCTTGAGATTACCGAAGCGCTGGTCAGGAGCAATGCTGTTGACGTTATCGTGATTGACAGCGTCCCCGCCCTGGTGCCGCGAACCGAGATTGAGGGCGACATGGGCGACCCGCAGGTAGGCCTGCAAGCCCGCCTGATGTCCCAGGCCATGAGAAAGCTGGCCGCTGTCGTCAGCAAAGCGGGGACAGCATTGATATTCATCAACCAGCTCCGGGAAAAGGTCGGCATCATATTCGGCAATCCAGAGGTGACACCCGGCGGCAGAGCCCTCAAGTTCTACAGCTCAGTCAGGATAGAACTCAGACGCATAGAGACCATCAAGCAGGGCAATGACGCCACTGGCACCCGCATCAGAGCCAAGGTAGTCAAAAACAAGGTTGCCCCTCCCTTCCGCAGTGCCGAATTCGACATCATGTTCGACCACGGTATAAGCAAAGAGGGCAACCTCATTGACCTGGGCGTGGAAATGGGAACGGTGAAAAAGGCTGGAGCTTTTTTCTCTTATGGTGATATCCGCCTCGGGCAAGGCAAGGAGAGTGCCAAGGAATACCTGGCACAAAACCATGAGCTTGCCAAAGAAATTGAACAGCGGATTAGAGCCTCAGCCAGCATCGCTCCCCCAACGTCGTCTGATGACGATTGAGGGCTTCCCGAGCACGTAAACTTTTAATAGGCAGGGTACGAGCAGGGCTGAGGCGAAGGCTTCAGCCTTATGTTTTTTACGAGGAGCAGGAATTGCTAATGGCTAAGATTACCGACCTGAAGAGGAGGAGCGGCCGAAAAAAGCGGATGAGCGTATTCCTGGACGGCGAGTTCGCCTTCAGCCTGCAAGCAGAAGTAGTCGCCAGGGAGGGCTTGCAGATTGGACAGGAGCTAGCCGAGGGACGCATCCAGGCTTTAACCGGCTCTGACAGCTTGCTCCGTTGCCTTGATGCCGCCGCCCGTTACCTGAGCTACCGACCGCGCAGCGAACACGAGGTCAGGCAACGACTTGGGCGACGTGGCTTTGATGGCCGCACAATTGAGGCAGCGGTTGCCCGACTGAAGGAGCAGGGGCTGGTCGATGACGCGGCCTTTGCCCGGTTCTGGAAGGAGAACCGGGACACGTTCAGCCCGCGCAGCCAGCAGCTTACCCGCATGGAACTAAGGCGCAAGGGCGTAACCGGCGAAGTCATAGACCAGGCGGTTGATTCAATTGATAACCGCGATAATGCCCGCCGCGCCGCACTCAGCAGGTCACGCCGTTTGCCATCCTCCGACTATCAGGAATTTCGCCGCCGGTTGGGGGAATACCTCAGGCGGCGCGGTTTTGGCTATGAGGTGATAGGCCAGACCGTAGCACAGGTATGGCAAGAGATGGGAACAACACAGGGAAACGGCTCAACCGAGCCCAAAGCCAAACCATCCGAGATTAGCGATAATAGTCCTGCCCCCAGCAGATGAAAGGCTAAAAAATAAAGGGGGATTAAAATGGGAGTTGCAACATTACTAGCCATCTTCTTCAGCTTCGCCATTGGCACGATACTTGGCGCCATGGCCGCTTTTCTCTCCCGGAGATTTGTCTTCAACCGCCAGCTCCGCCTGGCCGAAAGAAAAGCCGCCAGATTGATGCTTGAGGCAAGAAACGAAGCTAAGGGCGTGCTGGATGAAGCCCAGGAAGAGGCAAAAAAGGTAAAAACAACAGTAGAGACAGAGTACCGCGAAAGACGTATCGAATTGCAGCGGCAAGAGAACAGATGGGCGCAAAAGGTAGAAAACGTAGACCGTAAGCTGGAAACGGTAGAGCAACGAGAGCGCAATATGGCTAACAAGGAAAGGGAGATAGAGTCGACCCGAAGCCAGCTCGGCGAGCTCAAAGACAGGCAATTAAAGCAACTTGAGTTGATTTCGGGCATGTCAAGCACAGAAGCCAAAGACAGCCTGCTTCAAGCCATGCAGAATGAGCTGCAGCAGGAAACAGCGCGGCGCATCCGCCAGTGGGAGGCCAGGCTGAAAGAGGAAGCCGATGAAAAGGCGCAAGATATCCTGGCGCAAGTAGTGCAGCGCAACGCTTCTGAAATCGCCGCCGAGTCTACCGTCTCCGTCGTCCCTCTGCCCAGCGACGAAATGAAAGGACGACTCATCGGGCGAGAAGGACGCAATATAAGGGCGCTGGAACAGGCCACCGGAGTTGACCTTATCATTGACGATACCCCGGAGGCGGTAACCCTATCCAGCTTCGACCCGGTGCGGCGCGAAGTGGCCCGCCTCGCCTTAACTAAGCTCATACTTGACGGCCGCATCCATCCCGCTCGCATTGAGGAGGTTGTGGCCAAGTCCAGGGAAGAGGTGGATGCCGATATCGTCAAAGCCGGAGAGCAGGCAGCCTACCAGTTAGGGGTACAGGGACTGCACCCTGAGCTAATTAAACTGCTTGGACGCCTCAAATACCGCACCAGCTACGGACAGAACGTGCTATCGCACAGCATTGAGACCGCCTACCTGGCCAGCATGATCGCCGCGGAGCTGGGCGCTAACGAGTCCCTGGCCAAGAGATCCGGCCTGCTGCACGACATAGGCAAAGCGATAGACCGGGAGGTGGAAGGCTCTCATGCCGCCATTGGCGCCGACATCGTCAAGCAGTGGGACAAGTCGCTTGAGGTGGTAAAGGGCATCGCCGAGCACCATCTTGAGACGAGCGATACCAGCGTCTGGGGCTTCATCATCTCAGCCGCCGACGCCATCAGCAGCGCCAGGCCCGGGGCACGGCGCGAGTCGCTTGAGGGCTACCTGAAACGGCTCAGGGAGCTTGAGGACATTGCCAACAGCTTCAAGGGCGTGGAGAAATCTTATGCCATCCAGGCAGGCCGCGAAATCCGCATCCTGGTCAAGCCGGAAGATATCGACGACCTGGGGGCTATGAGGCTTGCCCGGGACATCGTCAAGAGGGTAGAGGAGAGCCTGCAATATCCGGGGCAGATAAAGGTCACCGTTATCAGGGAGACCAGAGCCGTAGACTATGCCAAGTAGGGATTGATGTTAATACTAATGATTGGGGACATAGTCGGCCAGCCCGGCAGGCGGGCATTGCGCCGGTTCCTGCCCGGCCTGCGCCAGGAATATGGGCTGGATTTGGTTGTAGCCAATGGCGAAAACGCCGCCGGCGGCTTTGGCTTAACCCTGGCAATAGCCCAGGAACTGCTTGATTCCGGCATTAATATACTAACCTCAGGCAACCATATATGGGCACAAAAGGAGATAATCCCATACCTTGACGATGATTTGCCCGTCCTGCGGCCACTGAACTACCCCCCCGGCGTGCCCGGCAGGGGCTATATAATAGCGGGCAAGACCATGGTGGTCAACCTTATGGGCAGGACCTTCATGAATACACTGGACTGCCCCTTCCGCGCTATGGACAGGCTACTGGCCGAAATCGAGCATAAACCGCCGGTTATAATCGTTGATTTCCACGCCGAAGCGACCTCGGAGAAGATGGCGCTGGGACGATACCTGGACGGCCGCGTCAGCGCCGTGCTCGGCACTCATACCCACGTCGGCACCATTGACACGCAGTTGCTGCCGCTGGGCACCGCTTATGTCACCGATGTAGGCATGACCGGCCCTCTTGATTCCGTAATCGGCGACGATGCCGAGTCGGTAATAAGGCGCTTCCTGACCGGCATGCCCCACCACCTGTCGGTGGGAAAGGGGAGGGCGAGCCTGAACGCAGTGATGGTTGAGGTGGCCGAGGACAGCGGGCGGGCTGTAAAAATTGAACGCATCTGCAGGGAGACGGACTAGCGGTGGGCAAGATAGACCTGCATGTCCACTCCACTGCCTCCGATGGCCGATACAGCGCGGAAGATGTCGTGCGCAAAGCGGCGAAGCTTGGCCTGAGCATAATCGCCATAACCGACCATGATTCCATAGACGGCATCATGCTGGCCCTGACGGCGGCGCGGCATTTCCCCGGGCTAAAGGTTATCCCCGGCGTTGAAATCAGCACCGATGTCCCCCAGGGGGAAGTCCATGTCCTGGGCTACTTCATAGATTTCTCCGATGGCGGGCTAAAGTCCACCCTGGAGAGGTTCCGCAACTCACGCCAGGGCCGGGCCAAGGGCATGGTGGACAAACTGAGTGATTTAGGCATTCAAATTGACTGGCAGCGCGTCAAGGAGATAGCTGGCGCCGGCTCCATAGGCCGTCCTCATATCGCCCGGGCTCTGCTGGAGAAGGGCTATATAAGCTCGTTCAAAGAGGCCTTCACCAAATATATCGGGAGGGACGGGCCCGCCTACGTGGAACGCGAGAAGATGACGCCCGCAGAAGCGGTTAACCTTGTAATCCGCAGCGATGGCCTGCCCGTGCTGGCGCATCCCTTCACCGCCAACGGAACGGAGGCGCTCATCGTTGAACTCAAGGAGGCCGGACTGGTTGGCATTGAAGCTCATTATGACGGATATACCGCCGAGGAGAGAGAACAACTCGTCGGCCTGGCTGCTAAGCATGGTTTAATCGCCACCGGCGGCAGCGACTATCACGGTCAGGACGAGGGCAACGAGACCATGATGGGAGATGCCGGCGTGCCCCTGGAATCGGCAGAAAAAATCATCTCCCTGGCCGAGCAACGAGGCCTTAAATCTGCGAAGTATTTACATGCCAGGCCATCCGTGGATAGACCATGATTAGCTGGCTCTGGTTCACATTACTGATGGCAGGTGCCTACCTTCTGGGCTCGGTGCCAGCTTCATACCTGGCCGCCAGATACTGCCGTGGTCTGGACCTGAGGCGGTACGGCACCGGCCAGGTGGGTGGGGGCAACCTGTGGCGCATGACCTCCTGGCAGCTTGGCTTGCCTGTAGGCGCTTTTGACTCCTTTAAAGGGTTGGTGATGGTATGGGCCGCCCATGCCGTGGGACTATCCATCGCCCAGCAAATACTGGTGGGCTCCGGGGCAATCATCGGGCATAACTGGCCCATCTTCCTCCGTTTCAACGGGGGCAGAGGCGTGGGCACCATGATGGGCGTTATCTTCATACTCCCCATAATAAACGACATGGCGCCGTGGACGACAATAGTCTTTTTCGCCATCCTTGTCGCCGGCAGCGTAGCCCTGCGCAGCTCTCCCCTGCCTGTGCTGGTTGCGGCGGTTGCCCTCCCGCTGGTCAGCCTGGGGATTCAAGAGTCGCTCCCCACCACCCTGGCCTATCTCATTATACTGGCTATAATCGTCAGCAGGCGACTGGCTGCACCGAGCTCGGCGGAAACCGCCAGCGTGAGCAAGGTGAGGCTGATAATCAACCGCCTGCTATTTGACCGGGATATAAACGACAGGAAGCTATGGATGTATCGAAAGCCCATCGCACCAAAAGTACAAAAGGAAGGCTGAGCGAAGGCAAATGAGGTGCGCCACTCACCCAGACGTGGAAACCAACCTGCGCTGCGGCAAATGCGGCAAACCGATATGCCCCAGGTGCATGGTGCAGACCCCGGTGGGTGCCAGGTGCCGGGACTGCGCGAAATTGTATAAACTGCCCACCTATCGCGTCTCCGCCAGGTACTACCTGAGGGCCATCGGGGCCGAA
>CAYWUK010000103.1:0-6572 GCA_964461475.1 uncultured Dehalococcoidaceae bacterium | reverse complement strand
GGTGGCGGGCAGAGCGGGGCGCGGGCCAGCAAGCGGACAGGTCATCATCCAGACGTTCTCCCCCGAGCACTTCGCCATACGGGCAGCTGCCAAACACGATTACGCCTCTTTCTACGAAGAGGAGATAAGCTACCGCCGCCAGCTCCGCTATCCTCCCTTCGTCCAGCTGGCGCGGCTGGTATACAGTCATACCAACAATGCTATCTGCCAAAAAGAGGCGGAAAGGATGAGCGCCCTGCTTGCCCATGAAAGAGACGCCAGAGGCATAGCCGACCTCAGCTTTATCGGCCCGGCTCCGGCATTCATTCACAGGCTAAGGGGCAGGTTCCGCTGGCAGCTTATAGTCCGCGGCCATGAGCTGTCCGCCCTGCTATCGCAAGCCCCCATCCCGCAAGGCTGGACAATAGACATTGACCCCGTGAGCCTGGTCTAGTAAACTATCCACGGTGGCTTAAAAAATACAGTTAGCGAGAACATCTGATGGCGATTCTTACCATTCGCACACTGCCCGACCCCGTGCTCAGGCGAAAGGCAAAACGGGTCAGGACCATTGACGACTCAATAAAGAAGCTGATAAGCGATATGCTTGAGACCATGCACGCAGACCCGGGCCGGGCCGGGCTGGCCGCGCCGCAGGTAGGCGTATCCCTGCGCGTAATCGTTATCGGCATACCGGAAGAAGAGGATGTTGTCCTGGTTAACCCAGAGATAGTAAAGAAGAGCGGCGAAAGGCTGCTGGATGAGGGCTGCCTCAGCGTTCCCGGCTACGTGGGGCAGGTCAAACATGCCGAATCGGTCACCGCCAAGGGGCGCAACCGCGACGGCAAGCAGATACGGATTAAAGCCGACGGCCTTCTGGCCCAGGCGCTGGAGCATGAAATAGACCATCTTGACGGAATCCTTTACCTGGACCACACTGAAGCCAAAGAGACGCTGCATAAGATTGAGCCAGAAGAAGCTGAGCTTTAACCGCGAACCTATTGTCGCTCTCTTTGATTTCCCTTTTTATCAATATTTTTTACACTGCGCGACTACATATTGATAACGGCCAGCGGCAGAGGACACAACTTCATCATTTAACGATGCTTCCGCATCCAGATAGAACAGGTCATCAAGCCTGTATTCGGGAAAGGCCCTTTTCGCCCCGACAAGGAATTTCTGGTTGATGCTGCGCTTGCCCTCGCGCACGCGGTAGACCTGACTCACTGATAGCCCCATAGCCCCGGCCAACTCAGACAGGTTGCGAAACTTGCCATCGCATAGCTGGAAAATCCTTGTTTTTATCATCATGGACGTAGAAAACCTGAAAATGCCTTATGTCCCTATTATAGCAATAAATTGCCAAATGTCAAGTAGCAACGCCAGTTGACAACCGGCGATTATAAGCATAAAATTGTTCTTTGAAATTCAGGCTTAAAATGAGCATTTAAAGAATTATGCCGACAAGCTGGCGTCCTAAACCTGGCGATAGAATTTTCCACCCGCGAAGAATCAAGCGGTTTCGCCTCAGACGAGTGCTGGGGGTTGCTGCCGTATTCAGCGCCGGCTATGGCAACGTTGGCTCTTCCATTTACTATGCTCTGGGCATAGTCGCCCTGGTAGCTATGGGGGCTACGCCGATCGCCCTGGGAATTGCCGGCATTATTTTCATATTTACCGCCCTCCCCTATGCTGAGGGCACCGCAGCCCTGCCCGAGGCTGGAGGCTCAGCCAGCTTCGCCCGGCACGGCTTCAACGACCTGGCCGGCTTTGTCGCTGGCTGGGCTCTTATGTTAAGCTATATCGTCACCATATCCATATCGGCATTCACAATTCCACCATATCTGGGCTTCTTCTGGGAGCCATTCAAGTCCTCTCCCTTCGTCAGCACGCTGGCATCCATGGCAATCGTCTACTTTCTCATGGCTATAAATGTTATCGGCATAAAGGAGACTTCATTCATCAACGTCAGCGCCGCAATACTGGATATAGCCACGCAAGTCTCGCTGGTGGTTATCGGCTTCATCCTGCTGTTCAGCCCAACAATCATATTCCAGCGCATCATTGAGGCTTGGCCCACGACAAATAACCTTATCCTCGGAATAGCCCTGGCCACCATTGCCTATACCGGCATTGAAACCATGTCGCAGATGGCGGAGGAGACCAAGCAACCGGAGAAAAAGGTGCCCAGAGCGCTGGTCATGATGATAGTGGCAGTACTGGTCATCTTCGCTGGCATCTCGCTGGTGTCGCTATCAGCCATGCCGCCCCAGGAACTCGCCTCCGAATGGTCCAGAGACCCCGTGGCCGGCATCGCCGCCAACCTCCCGCTTGCGTTACTGCAGAACATCCTCAAACCACTGATAGCCATTCTGGCCGCCACCATCCTGCTCATAGCCACCAACGCTGGCCTTATCGGCATCTCCAGGCTGGCCTTTTCGCTGGGGAGCCACCAGCTTGTGCCACCGGTGCTGAGCCGCGTGCATCACAAATTTAAAACCCCCTACATTGCTATAATTCTTTTCAGCATGATCGCCGTTTTTATTCTAATTCCGGGCTTTTTTGCGTCAGATGTATTTGAGAATATGGGGGCATTATATGCCGTCGGCTCGCTGCTGGCCTTTATGTTCGCCCATGCCTCTATAATCAGCCTGAGGATAAGGAAGCCAGAACTGCCGCGCCCGTTTAAACTCAGATGGAACATCAGCATTAAAGGACGCCAGATACCGGTCAGCGCCGCTGTGGGGCTAGCCTCTTTAGCGGTGATATGGATAATAATATTGATTACTCAGCCATACAGCCGCTGGGTTGGCCTGGCCTGGATGATTGGCGGCCTTATTGTCTATTATATCTACCGTCGCAGCAAGCATCTGCCGCTAAACCATTACGATAAAAAAGACTAGGGAAAGACGACAATAATCAACATGTATTGCCGGTCAGCAGGGTATTAGGGTATTGTAGATTGTTGTCAATAAGATTATAATACTCGTTGACCTAAAATTTAGGACAGTATAGAACAGCTTTGGAATTTCGCAAAATACTGGTACCGATTGGCGGCACTGAAGCCGACGAAGAGGCGATTAAACTGGCCTGCGGGCTAGCCCGGAAGAACAAGGACAAAATCTGGGCGGTTTACGTCATCACCATAAAACGTTCTTTGCCCCTGCAAGCTGAAATTGAATCCGAGATACACAAGGCAGAGGACATACTTGACCGTATAGTAAGCATCGCCGAAGAAGAGGACTACGAGGTCGAGACCGATATACTCCAGGCACGTGAGGCAGGGTCTGCCATTATCGACGAAGCCGCGGAACGAGAAGTAAGCGTTATCCTGATGGGAATTACATACAAGAGGCGCTTCGGCCAGTACAGCCTGGGCAATGTGGCACCTTACGTGCTCAAAAACGCCCCCTGCCCGGTTATACTATTTCAAAAATAAGCAGGTGATTTTGCTATGAAAGTTGTAATCATGGGATGCGGACGAGTCGGCGCCCAGCTAGCCGCGCTGCTGGATGAAGATGGGCACAAGATAACCGTCCTGGACAACAATTCCTATAGTTTCCGCAGGTTGCCGCCATCCTTCGGCGGCAACGCCTTATTCGGCCAGGGGCTAGACCAGGAAGCGCTCAAGCGTGCTGACATTGAAGGGGCCGATGTCTTTATCGCTGTCACCCAGGGGGATAACCGCAACATTATGGCAGCTCAAATCGCCAAGCATATTTTCAACGTGCCCAGGGTAATCTGCCGAATATACGACCCCCTGCGCGAGGAGCTATACAACACCCTGGGAATCGAAGCCCTGAGCCCGACCAAGATATTCGCCCAGATGCTGAAGGAAAAAATAGAGAGTTGAGGTAGCCCTATGTATATCATAGTCGTCGGCGGCGGCAGGCTCGGCTATTACCTGCTGAAAGCGCTGTTGAACGAAGGACATGAGGTGCTGCTGCTGGAAAAAGATGCCGCGCTGTGCGGCAATATTACGGAGGAACTGGGCAGCGTCTGTTTCCATGGCGATGGCTGCGAGGCGTCCACCCTGGAAGAAGTGGGCACCAGCCGCGCCGATATGCTGGTTGCCGTAACTGGTGACGACGAAGATAACCTGATTTCCTGCCAGGTGGCCAAACATAAATTCAACGTGCCCTCCACCATAGCCCGCATCAGAAACCCCCAGAATGAAGTCCTCTTTAAAAAACTCGGCGTGGATGTTACCGTAAGCAGCACGCAGATAATCCTGGAGTATATCGAGAGGGAGATACCCACCCACCCGCTGACGCACCTGTTGACTCTGAGCGATAAAGGCCTAGAGATTTTAGATATAAAAATATCTCCCGAATCAGCCACAGTGGGGAAGGCGATAAAAGATATTCCGTTGCCAAAGGGATGCAAACTGGCCTTATTAATTCCCGAGGAGGGAAACCCTCATCTGCCCGCAGCTAACACCATCCTCCACGAGGGGGACCACATCATCGCCCTCACCCCCCCCGAATCAGAGGAAGAACTGCGAGCTACCCTGAGCAGCAAGTAAAGATTTAGAAATCGCCATGCCACGTCCCCATGGAGCAGGGATCCACCATGAAAGCCAACAGGTCTTATATATACTGGTCGCTGATTATTTTTCTTCTGGTAGCCATTATCGCCGCCCGCGGCACGGCAATCTGGTCAAGCCATAGCAAAAATCAACCCATAGAGATTCATCTTACGGCGCCACAGCAAACGACGGGCGAGATTTACATCGGCGGAGCGGTCAATAACCCCGGCTTATACCCGCTTAGAGAAGGAGACAGCCTGGAAGACCTCATCCGAGCGGCAGGAGGAATTGCCAGCGGCGCCGATATCAGCCAGCTTGAGCTGCGCATCTCCGGAGCGGAAGAAGGCGAGCAGGCGCAAAAGGTCAACATAAACCAGGCGGAGGCCTGGCTGCTGCAAGCGCTGCCCGGCATCGGCGAAACAAGGGCGCAGGCAATAATAAACTACCGCAATCAAAACGGAGGCTTTCACAACGCCGATGAACTGCTCAAGGTTGACGGCATAGGACCCACCACCTACGAGAGGATAGAAAACCTGGTTACTGTGGCGGACTAAGGATGGAAGCCATTGCTGCTTATCTACATTAGCTGTGCCTGGGTGGCTGGCATCTTTCTCGGGACAAAGATGGATTTGCCCGCGGCGCTCGTCCTCAGCGCACTAATCCCCCTTACTCTCCTCTTCTTCCTGCGCTGGCGCAGGAAGATAATAATGCTGGCCAGCCTAGCGCTATTAGCCTTCTTCGTCGCCGTACCATACGCTTACTCAATCTTGCACAGAATAGACGAGCACGACATCCAGTTTTACAATGACAGCGTCACTGTGACCATCAGAGGGATGGTGGCGAAAGACCCGGACGTCCGAGACAGGAACACTCAGCTCAGCCTTTCCACCATCCAGATAAAGCGCCATGATGAGTGGCAGGCGGTTGAAGGAACTGCCCTGCTTTTTGTGCCCAGATACCCTGGCTATAAGTATGGAGACGTCCTCCTGGCGAGCGGAGAGCTGGAAACCCCGACCCAGTTTGACGACTTCGACTATAAAGGCTACCTGGAGCACCAGGGCATCTACTCCACCATGCTCTACCCCCGGGTGGAAATCCTGGAGAGAGGGCAGGGGTTCAAGCCGCTGGAGTGGGTCTACTCCGCGAGGAGCCACATTGCTGAGACGCTGGAAAAGGTGTTGCCCGAGCCACAAGCCGCGCTGGCGCAGGCCATCCTCCTCGGCATGAGAGGCAATATACCGCCATCGTTGAGGGCAGATTTCAGCCGCACCGGAACCGCCCACCTGCTGGCCATATCCGGGCTCCACCTCAGCATCATCGTCGGCATACTGCTCAGCATAGGGATATGGCTTTTCGGGCGCCGGCATTACCTCTATGTCTGGCTGGCACTGGGCACAATCTGGCTCTACGCCCTGTTCAGCGGCATGCACCCGCCGGTGCTCCGCGCCACAATCATGGTCAGCCTTTTCCTCTCCGCCGAGCTGCTGGGGAGACAGCGCAACGCCATTACCGCCCTGACCTTCGCCGCCGCGATAATGGCAGGCGTAAGTCCATACATCCTGGGAGACGCCTCTTTCCAGTTGAGCTTCCTCGCCATGGCCGGGCTGGTCTTCCTCTTTCCCACCTTCCAGTCATGGGGAAGAAAGGCGGCTAACGCCATCTTCGGCGAGGGCGGAGCAGCAACATCAATAGCTTACCTCGCCAGTGACAGCTTCAGCGTGACCATGGCGGCGATAATCGCCGTATGGCCGGTCGTCGCCTACTACTTCGGCGTCGTTTCGCTGGCCGGGCCGCTGGCCACATTTCTCGTCCTGCCCACGCTGCCGGCCATCATCGCCAGCGCAGCACTGGTCGGAGTGCTGGGATTCATCGCCCTGCCCGCCGCACAGGTCATCGGCTGGCTGTCCTGGCTATTCCTGTCCTATATGATAGCGGTCATCGATGCCATGGCCAGGCCAGCCATATCGGCCGTTTCAGTAAGTTCGCTGGCCCCCGCGTTCATATTTGCTTACTACGCCGTCCTTGCCGCCGCCATCTGGCTCAAGGGCAACTCCAAGAACGTGGC
>CAYWUK010000102.1:0-6630 GCA_964461475.1 uncultured Dehalococcoidaceae bacterium | reverse complement strand
CTTCAGCTTCAACAGCCCGCACGGCGCCTGTCCGGAATGCACCGGCCTGGGGGTGAAGCTGGAGATAGACCCCGACCTGGTCATGCCCAACAGGGAGCTTTCCATCGCTCAGGGGGCGATACGCCCCTGGCAATTTTCCTCATGGTACTACTATCAGTTTGAAGACCTGGCGCGCCGCCACGGCTTTTCCCTGAATGGCCCGGTGAAATCATTGAGCGAAGAGCAAATCAACCTCGTCCTTTACGGCGATGCCAGCGAGTCGCATCGCTATCGCAGCCGCTTCGGCAGGGTCAGGGAATACTTTGATGGCTTTGAGGGCGTGATTCCCCGCATGGAGCGGCTTCACCGCGATACCGAGTCGGAGCATTCGCGGTCCGATATTGAGCGCTATATGGTGGCGCGCCCGTGCCCCGTTTGCAAGGGGAAGCGGCTCAAGCCGGAGTCGCTGGCGGTTACCATAGGCGATAGCAATATCATGGACGTCTGCTCGATGTCGGTGACGCAGGAATTGAAGTGGGTCGGTGCTATTGAAAGCGATGTGCTCAGCCAGCGCGAGCAGATGATTGCCCGCGAAGTCTTGAAGGAAATCAGGACGCGCCTTGCCTTTCTGAAGGACGTGGGGTTGGATTACCTCACCGTTGAGCGCACTTCAAGCACCCTGAGCGGCGGCGAGTCCCAGCGCATCCGCCTGGCGACGCAGATTGGCAGTGGCCTTATGGGCGTGCTCTATGTCTGCGATGAGCCGACGGTTGGCCTGCACCCCGCCGACGATTACCGCCTTATCGGGACTTTACAGCGCCTGCGTGACCTGGGCAACACTATCCTGGTGGTGGAGCATGACGAGGCGATGATGCGGGCGGCCGACCATATCATAGACATGGGGCCGGGGGCCGGCGAGCATGGGGGCTGGATTGTCGCCAGCGGGATCCTCTCCGATATTACCGCTTGCCAGCAGTCGCTGACCGGCCAATATCTGAGCGGGGCTAAGCGGATTCCCCTGCCGGGCAAGCGCCGGCCCGGATCAGGCGAGGAAATAGTGGTAAAAGGGGCGCGGCAGAATAACCTGAAGAATATTGATGTGCGTATCCCGCTGGGCAGGTTCGTCTGCGTCAGCGGCGTCTCCGGCAGCGGCAAGAGCACCCTCATTGACGAAGTCCTTTACAGGAGGCTGGCCAATATATTTTATCGCTCAAGGGAGGCCGCCGGCGACTGCGATGACATCAGCGGCGTTGAGCATATTGATAAGGTAATCAACATTGACCAGTCTCCCATCGGGCGCACCCCCCGCAGCAACCCCGCCACCTACACCGGCACGTTTACCCCCATTCGCGAGCTTTTTGCCACCGTCCCCGAGGCCCGTATGAGGGGCTATGGCCCGGGCCGCTTCTCGTTCAACGTTAAGGGCGGGCGCTGCGAGGCCTGCCGCGGCGAAGGGTTTAACCAGATTGAGATGCAGTTTTTGCCCGATGTGACCGTCCCCTGCGAGGTGTGCAAGGGAAAACGCTATAACCGCGAGGCCCTGGAGATAAAATTCAAGGGGAAGAACATTGCCGAAGTGCTGGATATGACGGTGGAGCAGGCCTTGTCTTATTTTGAGCATTTCCCCAAGGTGAGGAATAAGCTGGAGACCCTGCGGGATGTGGGGCTGGGCTACATCCATCTGGGGCAGCCCGCGCCCACCCTTTCCGGCGGCGAGGCGCAGAGGGTAAAGCTCGCCACCGAGCTCTCCAGGCGCTCCACGGGCAGGACGCTGTATATACTTGATGAACCTACTACCGGCCTCTCCTTTGAGGACGTGGCGGCTTTATTGCGCGTGCTGCAGCGCCTGGTTGACGGGGGCAATACGGTCGTTGTCATTGAGCACCAGCTGGATGTGATGAAGAATGCCGACTATATTATTGACCTTGGCCCCGGCGCTGGCGATGCGGGCGGCTATGTTGTCGCCACCGGGACGCCGGAGGAGATAGCCCGGCAGGATGCCTCGGCTACCGGGCAATATTTGCGGAAGGTATTGCCAAAAGGCGCCAAATATGCTCTTATTAGTTGAGCACTGCCTGGACTGAAGAAAGAAGCTCTCCCTGCGTTCTAGGAGCGACAACTTGATGGACGGCAAAAAGACAAAGTTCTTCTATGGTTACGTCCTCGTTGGGGCAAGCTTTGTTATCCAGCTAGTGATTGTGGGCATAAGCGGCACCTATGGGGTCTTCTTCAAACCGATATCGCTTGACCTGGGCTGGACGCGGGCGACCACGTCAGCCGCCGCAGCCATGGCCAACTTTGTGCTTGGTTTTACCGCCATCGGCATCGGCAGGTTGACCGATAGATATGGTCCTAAGCTGGTCTTTGTATTCGGCGGCGCTATTTACGGGTTGGGCTATTTGCTCATGTCGCAGGTCAACGATGTCTGGCAAATATTCCTCTTTTACGGCTTACTCATTGGCGCCGGCAGGAGCATCGTCGATACCCCGCTGTTAGCCACGCTGGCGCGGTGGTTTGTCAAAAAAAGGGGGATGGCCATCGGCATCGCCAAAGTTGGCGCTGGCGTCGGCCTTATAATTATACCCCTGCTGGCCACCTGGCTCATCATCGGCTTTGGCTGGCGTGGAGCTTTTATTATTATCGGTATTATTGCTGCTGTTGGCATAATATCGTCCGGGCTGCTTTACAAGCGCGACCCCGCTCAGGTGGGTGCGCTGCCGGATGGCGTTGCTGAAGTTGATGAGGCGGATTTAGCGGTTACGACTGATCAATTCTCGCTGCGAGAAGCGCTCCGCACCAGGCAGTTCTGGGTATTTTCGGCAATATGGTTTGGCTGCATGTTTTCCGTGCAGGTTGTCCTGATACACATGGTGCCTCATATCACAGACCTGGGAATCTCGCCGGCCATCGCTGCTTCCGTTATCAGCGTGGTCGGCGGTTTCAGCATTTTGGGCAGGCTCGTCCTCGGCGGACTTAACGACATTATAGGGACGAAATTATCCTTTACAATTGCCATTTTCTTTTTGACCGCTTCCTTTGCCTGGCTGCTCTTCGCCGATGAACCTTGGATGTTCTATCTCTTCGCCGTCTTTTATGGCATTTCTCATGGCGCTTTCTTTACCTTGCTTTCGCCGATGCTGGCCGGGCTTTTCGGGCTGGGGTCAATCGGCATTATCATCGGCGTGGTTATCTGTGTAGGCACTATAAGCGCCACCGTCAGCCCGTTTCTGGCTGGCCTTATATTTGATGTGTCCGGCAGCTACCAGATTGCCTTTGTCATCTGCCTGGCGCTCAGCATCATGGCGCTCCTGCTGATGTCGTTGCTAAAGCCGATGGGTAAGCGGACTTCATCGGAGCCGGCATGATGTCCCCTGATTCTTGCTGGAGGGAGACGCTCTCGCTTGATTAAAGAAGATAGGTCTAAATTTTTCTACGGATATATCATTGTCGCCGTCGGCCTCAGCATACAGCTTGTGGGGCTGGGCATGTACCACACCTATGGCGTTTTCCTCAAGTCTCTGCAGGCCGAGTTCGACTGGTCAAGGGCGCTCCTCGCTGGTGCTCATGCGCTTGCCTTCGTCGTCGGCGGCTTCCTGGCCATAACCTCGGGGCGTATGGCGGACAGGTTTGGCCCCCGCGTAGTCATGGTTATATGCGGCCTTTTCCTTGGCGTAGGCTATCTATTGCTTTCAAGGGTCAATGCCATCTGGCAGCTATACCTGTTCTACAGCCTTTTTGTGGGCATCGGCTGGAGCGCGCTGGATGTTGTAAACCTCTCCACCGTGGCGAGGTGGTTCGTCAGGAAACGGGGCATGATGAGCGGCATCACCAAGGTTGGCGTTGGCCTAGGGATGCTGATTATGCCCGCGCTGGCAAGCCGGTTAATACCAGCCTACGGCTGGCGCACAGCATACATTATATTGGGCTCGTTCGCACTGGTGAGCATTGTCTCCCTCGCCCAGTTTTTGCGCCATGACCCAGCCCGCATGGGGCTTCTTCCTGATGGGGATAAAAAGGAGGCAGCCAGTAATGTTGATTTGGCGAGGAGCGGGTTGTCCTTTTCCGAAGCGCTTCGCTCAAGGCAGTTTTTAACGTGGTGCATAGCGCAGATGACCTTTGTTTACTCCGCACAGACCATCACCACGCATATCGCCCCACACGCCATGGACATCGGCATACCTGTAACGGAAGCAGCCAGCCTGCTCTCCGTCATCGGTGCCGTAAGCATTATGGGTCGGCTGGTGATGGGCGCTACGAGCGATAAAATCGGCAATAAAAAGGGCATGATGATTTGCTTTACCGTGATGCTGTCTTCTCTGGTATGGCTTCAGTTTGCCAGCGATTTGGGGCGATTGTACATATTTGCGGTGTTTTATGGCTTTGCCCACGGCGGATTTTTCGCCATGGTATCGCCGACCGTGGCCAGTATAGTGGGGCTGAAGTCTCATGGGGTGCTCTTCGGCGTTGTTATCTTCCTCGGCAATTTGTCCGGGGCGATAGGCTCGGTCATGGCAGGTCATATTTTTGACGTGACCGGCGATTACCAGCGGGCTTTCCTCATCATGGCTGTGCTTGTTGCCTTCGGTTTAACGGCGCTGTCCACGCTGCGTGTGCCCGGAAAAGCAGGGGGGCCGATTAATACCTAACTCGCGAGCGGAGTGATTAACTCACCGATAGCGTTGAGCCTGTGGCTGTTTTTACGACGTCAATGCGGGTGGGAAATGCATCCCTGAACTCTTCAATATGGGTGATGACGATTATCTTCTCGAAGTCGTCCTGAATTGAGTTTATCGCTTCTTTGAGTTTCTCCAGGCCAGAGGTATCCTGAGTGCCGAAGCCTTCATCGATAATCAGCGTGGGCAGCGGCGCACCGGCCCTTCTGGCCAGCAGCTTGGACAGGGCGATGCGGATGGCGAAGTTGATGCGGAAGGCCTCGCCGCCGCTGAACATTTCGTAGTTTCTTGTTCCCAGTTCGTCGGAGATTTTAATATCAAGCGTCTCAATGATAGTGCCCTTCTTTGTCTCCCGCTGCGGCTCAAATTTGACGTGCATGCGGTTATCTGTCATGCGCGCCAGCAGGCGGTTGGCCTCATCCTCTATCTCGGGGAGCGCCGTTTCAATGAGCAATGCCTGTATCCCGCCTTTGCCGAACGCCTTGGCCAGCTCTTTATAAATATCCTCCTGCCTTGACGTTTGTGCCAGCAGTCCTTCTTTTTCCTTCTTCTTTATCTCCAGTTCGGCACAGCGCTTTAGCTTTGCGTTTGCGCTCCACGCCCTCTCCCGTGCCGCGGTTTGCCTGGCGACAGCATCCTGGTGTTCGCCTTCGGCTTGAGTCAGCCTGTCGCTTATCTGGGGAAGGTTTGTCAGTGCCTCGGTCAGCTCGCTCCTTTTCCTGCTGTCAACATCCAGGCCATGACACAGCTTCTGGATGGCTTCTTCGGCTCTAGCGGCGGCCTCATTCTCCTGGTTGCTGAATCTATCGGCCTCCTCAAGGCTGCGCCGTGCATTATCGTATTTCTCCAGGTCGGCCAGGGAGCGCCGCAGCCCTTCATGTTGCTCGCGGTCGTAGCCGATTCCGGCGAGCTCACTTTCCAGTTCTGTCAGCGCCTCTTGCTCAACGCGGGCGAAGTCCTTGCTTGCCATGTGCTGTTCGATATCCGCCAGCCGTTCCCTTTCCTCGCTTAGCTGCTTTTCTGCCTCGTCGGCTTCGGCGATTTCCCGGTCGATAAGGCCGATTTGGCTCTGCGTTGCTGACCCTTGCTGGCTCAGTCTGGACTCCAGTTGAGATGCCTCGCTCCGCAATGACTCAAGTTCCGTTTTCTTCTGTGCTATCTTGGCCTGATGTTCTTTTAAGGAGTCGGACTTGTTCTGTTCCTCGGCTGTATATTTCGACCTGATAAGCTCCAGGCCTTCTGCGCTCAGCTCCCTCTCGCATAGGGGGCATACGGCTTCGCCCTGCGCCGCTAGAAGGTCAAGCTTTTCCTTTATCTCTTTTATTTCCCGTTCCAGGGTATTTTTGCTGGATTCCAGGTAGTTAAGCTGGGCCTGCGCCTCCCGGCTGACCTCTCGTTTCTTTTCTAATATCTCTCCCTGTTCGCCCAGTTGTTGAAGTTGAACCTGCAACTGGTGCCGTTTGCTTTTGAGGTTGGGCAGTTCTTGTAACCTGAGTGCTAGTTCGTTGATTTTGCTCTGCACCAGTGCGTGCTCCGTATTCAAGCTCTGCCCCGCTGCGCTGATTTTAGCCTCAAGCTGTTTTATTTGTATTTCCAGATTGTGGGATTGCCTGAATTTATTATCAAGCTCGTCGCATAATCTCCTGGTTTCGGCAAAGCGTGCGTAGCCTTCTTCTATGGCGTCGCGTTGGGCGATTAGTTTTTCATATTCGCTCAGCCTGGACTGGTGCTGCCTTAGCTGTTCCTCCCAACGTTTCAGGTCTGCCTCTGTATCCCTGATGTGCGTTTCCACCTGTTCCAGCTGAGCATTCTTTTGCTCCAGGGCTTCCTTTTCCTGGCGCGCTACTTTCACTTCAGCTTCTTTTTCCCTGACGGTAGCCTCTATAGTGGATAGCTCCGCATTCGCCTGTTCCAACTCGGCCTCATAGACTGGCTTCAGGGCTAGCTCGTCGGCGATTTCTTTGAGGTTGTTTTCTAT
>CAYWUK010000101.1:0-6642 GCA_964461475.1 uncultured Dehalococcoidaceae bacterium | reverse complement strand
AATCTTTTACGCTATACTTGGCGTCGTCTGCGGACTGGTAGGCATCCTATATCCACGGTTCTTTTACGCAGTGCGTGACTTCTTCCGTTCGCTGCGCATCCCGAACTATTACAAACCGGCCATAGGCGGGCTGGCGGTGGGCATCATGGGGCTTTTTCTGCCCCAGGTGCTGGGCATGGGATATGGCTGGCTCCAGATTGTCATGCAGGCGAGCACAATCCTGCCCATAGGTTTGATGATAGGCCTTGCCTTCGGCAAAATAGTGGCCACCAGCCTTTCCATCGGGTCGGGGGGCAGCGGTGGCGTCTTTGCGCCGGGGCTGTTCATCGGCGGCATGCTCGGCGCCAGCCTCTGGTCTGGGCTGCACCAGTTCACTTCACACCTGCCCGCATCCCCCGAGCCCATGGTTGTGGTCGGCATGATGGCCCTCTTCGCCGGGGTAGCCCGGGCGCCGCTCTCGGTGATGCTCATGGTAGCCGAAATGACCGGCAACTACACCATGATGATACCGGCCATGGTAGCCGTAGGCATATCTTACGTGATAGTGGGCAGGAACACCATTTATGAAAGCCAGGTTGAGTCCCCGGCGGCATCGCCTGCCCACAAGTACGAATACTCTTACCCACTGCTCCAGCAGCTTACGGTGCGGGATGCCATGTCAGACCAAATCCTGTTTGTCCAGGCGGATGCCACGGTGAAAGAAGCCCAGGACCTGCTTCAAACCAGGCGCATCAAGGCCCTGCCGGTTTTAGACCATGGCGGCGACAAGGCCATCGTGGGAATAATCTCCCTTAAAGACATACTCCAACTGGCGCCGGACATGAGAGTCAAGACTGCCGTCGGCGAAATAATGACCAAAGACGTCATCTTCGCCCGGCCGGACGAATCCCTTGACGTTGCGCTGGGGCGAATGACAGATAACGATATTTCCAGCCTGCCGGTGATGAATAACGGGACAACTTCCGCACCGATAGGGATAATAAGCCGACGCGACATTCCCCGGGCCTACGGCCAGGCCTGCACCATCAACAGGCAATTCCTGAAGGGAGAAGTAAAGGCCGCGAAAGGTAAGCAATGATGAAGACCAGGCTGTTCAGACGACGCACAGCATCTGAAAGAGGTGCAATCCAGAAGGGGGAAAACTTAAACCAGGCAAAGGCGCTGCCCGCGCGCATACTTGACGTTGACGAAGCCAGGGCCGGGCTTCACGAGAAGGCAGAGGCGGTTGTCCAGCCGCTGTACCGCATCTCCTGGTGCAAAAAACCAGCCCGCCTGTTTGGAATCTGGCCTCTGCCGGGGACGGACAGGGGCTCCGGCAAATTCATCAGGGTGCCCGCCAACCGCATAAAAATGTCAGCAGAAGCCTCTCGCCGCTGTGAGATGGTCAGCAACGGCAACCATCTGGGCGAGGTGGCGGCCTTCATAGACACCGAGCTCAGTGACTCCCATATCGGCGTCATCCTAGCGGTTAAAAATGCCGACCACTGGCTGGAATTGTGCCGCTGGCAGGGCTCCTGGCGCGAGCTGGGCCTTTCACGACAGGATATTTGCAGCGTGTAGCGAATTTCCCTGATACCAGGGAAGCAGGGAGGTAAACCATGCCATTCAACCTGGGGCCTATGGAGATTGGGCTTATCCTGCTCATTGTGCTCATCGTCTTCGGGGCAGGCAAACTTCCTCAAATAGGAGGTGCGGTGGGGCGAGGGATACATGAATTCCGCAAAGCACAACAGGGCAATGATGAAGAGGAGGATAAGACGACAATCTCAAAAAGTGCAACCGGCAAGGAGTCGGCGAATAAGAACAGGAAGTAGTGATATCCAACCCGCATAGGGGGCGAAGCAAGGAATGAAAGGGGCTTTCGTTAGAAGGAAGCCTCTTTTTGCATGAAGTTTTCAGCCTCAGCGGCTCAACCCTCGTCAGAAATTGCCAGTTAGATACTATATCTAACTTGACAAAAGCGCTATATCGCTTATAATATAGCGTAAATAGTCATATTGGAAATATACCAAAGCAAGCGAGGCCAAGATGACAAGGTTCAACACCAAGAAGCCACCACGTTTCTCGCGCCATCCCCAAGCCGGTTATGCTGTAAGTGGCAGGATATGGATAGAGAAAGATGGCGAATTGTACATGGGTGGGGGAAGAGCGATGCTGCTGGAACGAATTGAAAAGTTTGGCTCGATAGCAGCGGCTGCGCGTTCAATGAAGCTAGGGTACCGCAATGCCTGGCTTTGGATAGAAGCAACGAATCGTTTGGCGCTGGCCCCTCTCGTTGAAAAACGTACCGGGGGGGTGGGGGGAGGAAAAGCTAGGCTGACGGAAGAAGGGCAGAAAGCGCTCAGGCAGTATAAAGAACTGCGGAACAGGTTCGGCGAATTTCTTAGTGCAGGGCAGACCTAACAATCTCAGCATACAAATAAGGCATCAAATGGTTTAAGGCCTCAGAGTAATCCAGAGGGGAAACTTGACATAGGTATGCCTAAATTTATGGTTAAAATTGGCTCCTTCAGATTTAATCTCCACGAGTTAGGCGGAGCATTGGGAGACCTGGGTGTTCTTCTGCCTCTCACTGTGGCACTAATCACTCTAAACCACATGAACGCCACAGCCGTTTTCCTAATGGTAGGCTTAGCATATATAATAGCCGGCGCCTATTACCGTCTCCCTGTGCCGGTGCAGCCGCTCAAAGCTGTCGCAGCCATTGCCATAGCTGGAGGTCTATCTCCCAGCATCATTTCAGCTGCAGGACTGCTTATGGCAGTCTTCTTGCTCTTGATGGCCGCTACCGGAGCCATAAACATGGTAGCCAGGCTGTTTTCCAAAGAGGTAATCCGGGGAATTCAGCTCGGGGTGGGGCTAATTCTAATAAAGACGGGGTTTTTGCTGGTCAGTAAAAACCAGGTTATCATCGGGGGGAACAACAGCTTTACCACTCTGATAAATATAGCTATCCCCACCGGCTGGCTGATTGCCCTGGCTCTGGGAATTGTTTTCATATTACTCCTGCGTAGTAAAAGGCTACCGGCCTCACTGGCTCTGTTAGCTCTGGGAATTCCTGCCGGCATATTCTGGGGCTCGTTTCTTGGATTGCCCAGCCTGCACTTCGGCCTAAGCTTGCCGACGGTGTCCATACCCAGCCTGGCAGACCTATCCACTGCTGCAGTATTACTGGTCATACCCCAGATACCTCTGACCATCGGCAACGCTGTCTTCGCCACAGTGGATACAGCCAAAGCCTACTTTGGCCCTCAGGAAAAAGTAGTTACGCCGAAAAAGCTGCTCATTACTATGGGAATAGTAAACATGGGGGCAGGCTTCTTTAGGGGTATGCCTATATGTCATGGCTCGGGGGGGACGACCGCTCACTTCAAGCTGGGGGCCAGAACCGGCGGCGCTCCCCTTCTAATAGGTGTGCCTTTACTGGCCATAGCCCTCTTTCTTGATGGTAACGTCGTACCTATTTTTGCGCTGGTTCCTTACGCCGTCCTGGGCGTGTTAGTTGTATTTGTGGGAGTGCAGCATTCTTTACTGGTCAGGGACCTTAAAGGCAGAAGGGAAATCATGGTGGCTCTCGCGGTAGCTATTCCTGGACTGCTTACCGCTAATCTGGCTATCGGGCTCGCCTCAGGCATTTGTCTGCACTTGATAATCACAAATCTACCTCGAAGCCAGGCTATATGGTCTCACCTTCGCTAATGATGATAGGTCAGCCGCGAGGTGCACGGCCGAAAAGCTAAGTCCGGCATCCATAAGGAAGCCATATTAAACCAAGACGCTAAGCCCCATCCTGCTAAAAAGTCATACTTGGCTGCGCTTTCGCTTAACGTGGTTAGCCGGGCTTCCATGTTCTACTCCCCCGCTTCCGGCCTGCGCCGGCGGGTCTCTTCCACACTCAAGGGAGCAACATCAGGCCTTGAGGCTTCATATACCGTCAGCGCGTTTTCAAAGCCGGAGAACGCCCTTTTTATGCCGCCCATTTCTTCCGCCGTTAAGGGCGAAACGGCGCAGGGGCGCAGGGGTGTGTTGAGCTGCACTTCATCCGGCCGAAGCTGTTCGGCCACTCTCGCCATATCCGGGGCGCAGCCCTTATTTTCCGGAATGAACATCATCTGTAGAGCGAGCTTACCCCTGAATTCCAGGCGGAAACGCCTGATTCCTTCCAATATCTCGGTCAGCGTATAATCGATTACAGGCCTGTTGATTGCGTGAAACAAGCCCTCGCTTGGCGCATCAAGCTTCGCCACGACCACGTCAGCCCGGGCAAGGCCGCACCTTACATCTTCCCTGGGCATAAGGGAGGAGTTGGTCAGCACCGCCGTTGGCAGTCCCAGGATTGACTTGACTGCTTCAATCGCCTGTCCCAGGTTGCTGGCCAGGGTTGGCTCCCCTGCGCCGGAGAAAGTGGCGTAGTCAGCCTGCACACCTCTGACCTGCTCAAGCTCCGAACGCAGGAAAGAAATCGGCACGAACTCCTGAGGCTCATCCAGCGAGCGCATAGTCCTTCCCAACTGGCAGTACACGCAGTCAAAAGAACACGTCTTCCCCCGCGTGGAAAGGAGGTCTATGCCCAGCGACTTTCCCAGTCGCCATGAGGGTACAGGGCCATAGATGACGCTCATTCCTTTTCCCTCGCCCCCTGCTTCTCCTCGCTTGAAATTGTCTGCGAAATAGACTGTCCCAGCAGGCTCACAACCTCAGAATCGTAGCGCTCAATATCTCCCGCATCGCAGAGTTTTGCCAGTTCCGGGTCGATGGGCAGCTTCCCCAGAAGCGGGGCGCCGGCAGCATGCGCCATCTCCTCGCCGCGGCTCTTGCCGAACAGCTCAATCTTTTTATCTATCTCGGGGACATATAGATAGCTCATATTTTCCACCACGCCGAGGACGCGTTTGCCCATCTGCTGAGCCATGCGTACGGCCTTTCGGACAATCATGGTGGTCAGGTCCTGCGGGGTGAAGACAATTATTACCCCCGAAACCGGCAGCGTCTGCATGACTGTAAGCGGAGCATCCGCCGTGCCCGGCGGCAGGTCAACAATAAGGTAGTCAAGCTTGCCCCAGACCACCTCTTCCCAGAACTGGGTGATTGCCTTGCCGATTAGCGGGCCGCGCCAGATAACGGCGTCATCCTCGCTGGGGAGAAGAAGGTTAATGGACATCACCTCAATGCCTGACCTGGACGGAACCGGCAGCATTCCGCTTTCGTTCCCGGTAGGCCTGCTGCTGATGCCAAACATCTTGGGAATGCTCGGGCCGGTGATGTCCGCGTCCATAATCCCCACCTCATAGCCCTTACGCCTCAGGGCGACTGCGCTCAGCCCGGCAACCAGCGACTTGCCCACGCCACCCTTGCCGCTCATCACCGCCAGGATATGGCCTATCTCGTTCAACTCCTGCGGCCTTCCCTCAACAAAGCTGACATTCACCTCTTCCACGGCGTCCGCCCGGCCGACTGCGTCCCTAATCTTGCCCTTGAGCCATTCCTGGGCTGCCGATGTTAAGGCGGATGAGGCAACAGAGACTTCAACCTTATGGTCGGCAACGTTGACCTCACGGACAAGGTTCAACTTTATCACGCTGCGCAGGACGCCGGGCAGCAGCACTGTCTCAAGAATTTTTATCACCTGCTCTTTCGTTGCCATAGCGCCCTCCTAATGCAGCCGTTCCAGCAGGCTGGGCAGCTTACCCTCCAGGTAGAGCTTCACGGCTTGCTCAATATTTTTAACATCGGTAACTATCGTTTCAATGCCGCAGCCCTTCAGGTTCTGGTAGGCGCCCAGGCCCATGCCTCCCACAATGAGCACCTCGCAGTCAGCGATAGCTGCGGCCATGCTGGCATGCCGCGCCTGCGAGGCGGCATCAAAGCCGTGCCTTTCGCCATGAGCCGCCTCAGCATGGTGAGCGGCAAAGGTGCTGTGCCCGGCCTTAGCCCGCGTCTCTTTACTAATAATCTCGCCGTCTTTGACTGTCAGCACCACATAGAGCGGCGCGCGCCCGAAGTGCTGGCTGAGAGTCGTCCCGTTCTCCGTTACAGCTGCAATTTTCATCCCTTCGTTCCTCCATCTTTTTTATGCTCTATTTGCTGGTTCTGCCGACCCGACATTCTATTTGTCAGTTTCCAGGTCGCGCATCCTGGACTCGACTGCATTCAATTCATCCTTGATGTTTTCAGCCTGGCTCTTTAACAAACTGATTTCCTGTTCGCGGGTTATGCCTTGGTCGGACGTATCTGCCCGGCTGCCGGGATGGTAGCTGCATCTGGGAAGCCCACCTCTGCCCCAGCCTACATACGGCCATGGCGGAGAGCTTCCTCTGAAGCCCATTCCTTTCCCTCCTCTCTGCCCGCGTCCTGCTAAATTTCTGTCAAACATCTTCCACCTCCTTGTTTTTTACCTCAGCAATAACTGCTACCCCTGCTTCTCAGGGCACAGTCAAGAATTCTTCTTCATCATAGTTAGCAGCCTGACCCCTTTTATCTGTCGGAAAGTCGCCCCCTGGCTCACGCAACGCAACACCATTTCTTGGTCTATTACCCTTGTCCCCGCTATGGCATCTATGCCGTGGTCAAAGAGAACGGGCGACATGGGCGCTGTGCCGCCAAGTACTACGACATACGCGCTGGGACTGCAGAGCTCAAGCA
>CAYWUK010000100.1:454-6657 GCA_964461475.1 uncultured Dehalococcoidaceae bacterium | reverse complement strand
ATGGTGGTCCCTGCCTCTATGGAGACTCTTTCCCGTATCTCTGGCGGTAGAACTTCGTCGCGGTACTGCGACGGCTGGGCGTCAAATAGCTCCCAGGAGGGCAGCGAGATGACGCGCGCTGCCACGCCGCGCTCTTGCAGCAGCTTCCCTGCTTCCAGGGCGATATGCACTTCTGAGCCGGTGCCGATGAGGATAACCTGCGGTGGCTTTGCCACCTGCCACAGGATATATCCGCCGCGCCGGACGCCCTCGGCCGAAGCCATGGTTGTCCTGTCCAGTACCGGCACGCTCTGGCGGGTGAGTATGAGCGCCGTCGGGCCGTGGCTCCTCTCCAGGGCGATTTTCCATGCCTCAACCGTCTCGGCGGCTTCGGCGGGGCGTAGCGTCACCAGTTGGGGCACCGCCCTCAGCCCCATGAGTTGCTCGATGGGCTGATGTGTCGGCCCATCTTCTCCAAGGCCAACGGAGTCGTGGGTGAAGATGTATATAACGCGGATTCCGGAAAGGGAAGCCAGCCTGACCGGAGGGCGCATGTAGTCGTAGAAGATGAGAAACGTAGCTGTATATGGGATGGCGCCACCGTGCAGGGCCATGCCGCTGGCTATGGCGCCCATGGCATGTTCTCGCACGCCGAAGTGCAGGTTGCGACCGACATAATCTTCATAGCCGAAATGCCCGTAGTCCTTCAGGATGGTCTTGTTGGAAGGGGCCAGGTCCGCTGAGCCGCCGATGAGAGAAGGCACCCTGGGGGCAATGGCGTTCATCACCCTGCCCGATGCCTCACGCGTTGCCATTGGCTTTTCCTGTCCTTTGAATAAATCCGCCAGGCCAGAGTCCCAGCCAGCGGGCAGGTCTCCGCACAGGTCGGCTTCCAGCTGTTTTGCCTCTTTGGGGAAGGCCTTGCGGTATGCCTCCATTATAGCCTGCCATTCTTGTTGCCACTTTTTACCTCGCTCCACCGCCAGGCGGAAGTGGGCCAGGGCTTGCGGCGGCACCGTGAAAGGCTCCTCATAGTTCCAGCCCAGGTTCTCTTTGGTCAGGCGGACTTCCTCTTCGCCGAGGGGCTCGCCGTGGCATTGGCCGGTCCCTGCCTTGTTAGGGCTGCCGTAGCCGATTATGGTGCGGCAGATGAGCAGGCTGGGGCGGTCGGTTTCAGCCTGGGCAGTTTTTATTGCCGATGTCACAGCCGATAAGTCCATGCCGTTGACGGGGCCGACGACCTGCCAGCCATAGGCCTCAAATCTCTGCGCCACGTCCTCTGTAAAAGTGCTGTCGGTGCTTCCCTCAATGGAGATGTCGTTGTCATCATAAAGGTATATTAGCTTGCCCAGGCGCAGTGTCCCCGCCAGGGAGGCTGCCTCTGCCGAGACTCCTTCCTCAAGGTCGCCATCGGAGACGATGGCATAGGTGTAATGGTTGATTATCTCGTGTCCGGGGCGGTTATACCGCTGCGCCAGCCACCTCTCGGCGATGGCCATGCCTACCCCGTTGCCGAACCCCTGCCCCAGCGGTCCGGTGGTCGTCTCCACGCCGGGGGTGATGCCAAATTCGGGATGTCCCGGCGTCCTGCTTCCCCACTGGCGGAATTGCTTTATTTCATCCAGGGACAGGTCATAGCCAGTTAGGTAGAGCAGGGCATAGAGCAGCATTGAGGCATGGCCGGAGGAGAGGACGAACCTGTCCCGGTCGGGCCATGAGGGGTCGGTGGGGCTGTGCTTTAAGAAGCGGTCCCACAGCGCATAGGCCATGGACGCCGCCCCCATGGGCGCGCCTGGGTGTCCTGAGTGCGCCTTCTCAACGGCATCTATGGCCAGGAAGCGGATGGTGTTAATGCATAGCTCATCAGGCATTTTCTCTGCCATGGATAACCTCTACCCCTGTAACTATACTTAATCCGAGCCGCCTGTGCAACATGTTGCGGGAATAAGTGGGAAATGTGCTTGAGGTATTATTAATTATCCACTACTATATAGATGGTGGTAAACTAGAAAGTGTTGGGAGGTGATTTGCTAGTGCCTAAAATTCTTACCAACGAAAAAGTCTGTTCTGCCTGCCGCATGTGCGAGATGGCTTGCTCCTTCCATCATAAGGGGGTTTTCTCCCCGGAGTCATCCAGCATAAAGGTCTTTCGCGATAATATTGAGGGCGAAATCGGCCTGGCCATTGATTCTACCTGCGATTTATGTCCGGGTGAAGAGCGCCCGCTGTGTGTAAAATACTGTGTTTATGGCGCATTGAGGAGGGGTAAAAATGGCGATGGATAAGATTCGCGGCGGGCTGGCGGGAAAGATACTGCGGGTTGATTTGGGAAGCAAGAAAATAACGACCGAGGATACGGCGAAGTATGCCGGCAGGTTCCTCGGCGGCAGGGCGATAAACAGCTTCATCCTGCTGAACGAGATGAGCCCGCAGACAAAATGGTCGGACGCGGAGAATATGCTCATTTTCGGGGCGGGTTGCCTGGTAGGCACCATGGCGCCGGGGGCATGCCGGGTCTCGGTTGATACCATAAACGTCTTCAATAACGGCAAAGGCTCGGCCAATTTCGGCGGGTACTTCGGCGCGGAGCTCAAATACGCCGGCTTTGACCATATCGTGATTACGGGGAAATCTGAAAAGCCAGTTTACCTCTGGATAGAGGACGGCAAGGCGGAACTGAGGGACGCAGGTTTTATCTGGGGCAGGGATACCACTGAAACGGACAGGATGCTTAAAGAGAAGATGAGGGATGACAAGGTGGAGGTGGCGTGCATCGGGCCGGCGGGGGAAAACCTGGTTAAAGGCTCGGGTGTAGTGAGCGACTGCGGCAAGGTTGCCGGGGGGTCGGGGGTGGGCTGTGTCATGGGCAGCAAGAAGCTCAAGGCTATTGCCGTGCGCGGACATGGTGCGGTGAAAATAGCCGATGCGGAGAGGTTCATGGCGGCGGTGAACAGGGGCCTGGCCAAGGTTAAAGCCTCCCCGTACAGCAAGGGGTGGAAGAAGAGCGGCGTGGAGGGGAGGTTCTTTCCGGAGTCACCTGCCTGGGATTTTTATGCCTTGCCCAGAAATGCTCAAGACGAATACTGGCCGCTGGAGAAGAGGAAGAACCTAGTCGGCCTGGAGAAGGGTACACCCAGCTACAAGAAAAGGATGATGGCCGGCTTCGCCTGCCCTGCCGGATGCCTGCCCTTCTCCGAGATAGACGAGGGCATGTATAAAGGCACAAAGGGCCTCGGATACTGGATAAACTCCGTCTGGTATTCGGTGAGGTTTGACGTTGACGATGCGGCGGCATCGCTGAAGTTCCATCTTCTGGCCAACCGGCTCGGCGTGGATGGCGATATGGCGGCCACCGTCTTATCCTGGGCGTTTGAGTGCTTTGAAAAGGGGTTAATCACCGAGAAAGATACCGGCGGACTGAAGCTCCGCTGGGGCGATGGCGACGCCACGGTGAAGATGCTGGAGAAGCTCGCCTATCGGCAGGGCATCGGCGATTTGCTGGCGGAGGGCGTGCAGGAGGCCTCGCGCAGGCTGGGCAAAGGCTCCGAGGCCTTCGCCATCCATATGAAGGGGCAGGACTCGGTTGACCCTTACCGTGCCGGGCGTGGCTTTGGCTTCGGCGTATCAATCTCGCCGATTGGCGGCCGGCACCTGCGGGGTGCGGTGAGCAACCCAGAGGTCACCGGGCCGAGGGACGTCCCATGGTCTTCCTTCGAGTATAAGAATATACCGGAGGCCGTCTTCTGGCAGTCGCAGACCAAGGAAATTGAGGACTTAGCCGGCATCTGCGTTTACATCGGCACCTGGAGCGGCACCCACGCCCTTGAAGTTGGGGACTACGTTGAGCTTATATCGTCGGCGATGGGCATAGAACTGAGCGAAGAGAAACTGATGCTGATAGCCAGGAGCGGCGTTAACCTGGAAAAGGCGTTTAACACCATCCATGCCGGCTTTACGCGCAAGGATGATTATCCCCCCAGGCGGTATATGGAAGAGCCAATCAAGACAGGGCCGCGTGCGGGGGTTAGGTGTGACCTGGAGAAGTGGGATGAAATGCTGGACAGGTTTTATGAGTTAAATGGCTGGGATAAGCAGACGGGATGGCAGACCAGGAAAGGCCTGGCCACGCTGGGGCTGGAGGACGTGGCTCAAAAGCTTGAAGAAGTAGGAAAGCTGCGCTAGTTAGTGATATAATTCTCGGGCAAGAACAAAACAGCCTTTATCAAAGCTAGTTGCGGAGGAGGGTTGTCAATCAATGAAAGCAAGGTTGCTGAGCATAGATTTATCCCGCAAGTCTTATAATGTTGAGGATATTCCCGATAAGATAATCAGGCAGTATCTGGGGGGCAGGGGCCTGGGGGCTTACCTGTTATATAAACTTGTGCCCGCCCACGCCGATCCCCTGGGGGCGGAAAATCACCTAATATTTTCCGCCGGGCCGGCCAGCGGCACCAATTTCTTCTATTCATCTAAGGCCGCGGTCAATACCAAGTCGCCGCATACCGGCATCTATATGTACGCCATATGCAGCACCACGCTTGCTCATCAGATGCGTAACGCCGGGTTCTGGGCCATTGACATCAAGGGGGTTGCCGATTCCCCGGTGTATATAGTGGTTAAGAGCGGTGAGGTTGAGTTCAGGGATGCAGGACAGCTCTGGGGCATGCAGACTACCGAGGCCCAGCAGGCCATGCTCGGGGAATTGTCCCCGCTCAAAGCGTCCACGGTAGCCATCGGCCCGTCCGGCGAGAAGCTGCTGCAATACGCCGCCATCATGTCCGGCTCCCCTTCGCGGACCTTTGGCAGGGGAGGTTCAGGGGCGGTCATGGGCGCCAAGAAGCTGAAGGGGTTAGCGGTTTATGGCGACGGCAAGGTGCAGATTGCCGACCCGGTCAGGTTGCAGGAAGCAAGGGATGCCATCCGCGAGAATATAGCGGCGAACAAAAAATGGGCGGAGAAGTGGCGCTTATACGGCACTGGCGCCGACCTCGAATGGCTCAACGCCGAGGGAGCGATACCCACCAGGAACTGGCGCGGTGGGCAGTTTGAGGGCTGGCGTGGAATAGATACCGGCACCGCTGCCGCCGAATGGCCCAGGGCGAACCATAGCTGTGCCCCCTTCTGCCCCACGCCCTGCGCTCACCATATCGATGTTGAGAAAGGCCCCTATAAGGGAGCGCGCTGCGATGGCCCGGAATGGGAGACGATTTATGCCTTCGGCTCCACTTGCGGCGTGGACAAGTTCGATGCGATTTCGGCGGCAGGGCAGATATGCGATGAATACGGCGTGGATACCATGTCGGCCGGCGTGAGCATCGGCTTCGCCATGGAGTGCTTTGAGAAGGGCCTCATCGGACTGAAGGATACCGATGGCATAGAGCTGCGCTTCGGCAACGATAAGGCGATGATTGCCGCGCTGAAAAAGCTGGTCAACGGGGAGGGCTTTGGCGCTCTCCTATCGCAAGGCGTGCGCAAGATGTCAGCCCGGATAAAGGGCTCGGAGGCATTCGCCATGCATGCCAAGGGACTGGAGCTAGGCGGCTATGAATCGCGCGGGTTGATGGGGCAGTCCCTGCAGTTCGCCATCGACAATCGGGGTGGCTGTCACCATGGTTGCGGCATAATAGTAAGGGATGAACTCCTTGAGGGGAACCAGTTGGAGGTTGAAAGCAAAGGGGAGCAAGTGAAGAAACTGGCCATCGGCCGCATCATCCGCGATAGCCTTTCAATGTGCACCTTCCCCGGCAAGATAGTCACCGACCCCATGCTTCCCGGCATTATATCTGGCCTGCTCGGCGGCTCGTGGACTATGGATGATGTGAGGAAAGTGGGCGTGAGAATAATGTGCCAGGAACGGCTGTTCAACATGCGCGAGGGCATCGCCCGCAAGGATGATACCTTGCCGGAAAGATTGCTCAGCGAGCCGAAGCCCGATGGGCCGAACAAGGGGATAGTTGTCCCTATTGAGAAGCTCAAGGACAGCTACTACCGCGCTATGGGCTGGGACTTATCCACCGGCAATCCCCCCGATTCGCTTCTGGCGGAGCTTGAAATCAAAAAATAATGATTGACATAACTATACAGCTGGAAAGGAACACATACTAAATAGCTGGAGGTAATTGAAATGTTGCTGAAGGACAAAGTGGCTATCGTTACCGGGAGCGCGCGGGGGCTGGGGAGGGGATATGCCGTGCGTTTCGCACGGGAGGGGGCCAAGGTGGTTG
>CAYWUK010000100.1:0-444 GCA_964461475.1 uncultured Dehalococcoidaceae bacterium | reverse complement strand
GTTCCCGGGGGGGGGGGGGGGGGGGGGGGGGGTATTGGCGGGGGGTTGCCCCGGGGGGGGGGCCAAGGTGGTTGTCAGCGATGTTCTGGACACCGCTGAGACGGTCAAGGCGGTGAAGGCTGCGGGCGGGGAGGTGCTGCCCCTGAAGACCGACGTCACCAGCGAAGCTGACACGCTTACCATGGCCAAAAAGACTGCGGAGCGCTTCGGCAGGATAGACATCCTGATGAATAACGCCGCACTGTACGCCGATGTCATAAGGAAACCGTTCTATGAGATAAGCGCCGCAGAATGGGACAAGGTGATGGCGGTGAACCTGAAGGGCTTATTCCTTTGCTGCAAGGCCGTCTTTCCCTATATGAAGCAGCAGGGCAAGGGCAAAATCGTCAACGTCTCCTCAAGCGTTCATCATGTGGGCGCGCCGAACTTCATGCATTACGTCGT
>CAYWUK010000099.1:0-6658 GCA_964461475.1 uncultured Dehalococcoidaceae bacterium | reverse complement strand
CCTGAGGGCCATCGGGGCCGCGCTGGGCATGGCCATCGCCTGCGGCGTAATCTGGTGGCTGATTATGAGCGCGATACGCTTCTTCTATCTTAATTTATTATTGGCTGCCGGCGTCGGTTACGCCATCGGCGAGGTGGTCGGCCTCTCGGTCAATCGCAAACGGGGCCGTGGCCTGGCTTTCATAGCCGGCATCGGTACGGCGGCGAGCTTCCTGCTGGTCATCCTTCTTCCCGGCGGCCTTCCTTTCGGCCTGCTCAACATCGGGCTCAACCTGCTAGCCCTGGCCCTGGGCATTTACGTAGCGGTCACCCGCCTGCGCTGAGAAGAACTCAGTTTGACAGAAATAATCCGCATATAGTAATCTAAAACTGCTCACCAAGAAACCGAATTGCTGCTTCCAGAACAATCCTCGCGAGAATGCGAAAACCATTTCCTCGCAAGAGCATGAGAAAATATCACCAGGAGGAAAGAAGTGAGAAAGGTAGCCGTAGCCGGGGTTGGCATGACCAAGTTCAGCGGCCCTCAAAGCAAAACAGAAGTAGAGATGTTCGCCGAAGCCGCCTTTGACGCCCTGAACGAAGCAAACTTGAAGCCCAAGGATATACAGGCAATGTTCGTTGGCAATGTGCTGGGGGACTTCGCCGAAGGGCAGGGAATGGTGCAGTCCTTCGCTGCTGAAGACATCGGCTGTTTCAATATTCCGGCGAGCAAGTACGAAGGCGCTTGCGCCTCAGCGAGCATGGCGATAAGGGACGCTTTCATGTGGGTCGCCTCCGGGTTTTATGACATCGTCCTCGCTGGCGGCACCGAAAGGGCGGCCACCATGGGCACGCCGCTCGCCACGCGGACTTTCGCCATGTTCAGCGACGCCCGCTATGAATACCCCGCCGGGATTACCTTCCCCGCTGTCTTTGCCATGCTGGCCAACCTCTACTCCGCCAGGTATGGCATCCCACTGGAAAAGCTCTCCGAGCAGATGGCCAGGGTATCCATCCAGTCCTATAAATACGGAAGCCTCAACCCCAAAGCGCATTTCTACGGGAAATACGGGAACATAGACGTAGAAAAGGTGCGTGGTGCCTTCATGGTAGCCTCACCGCTGACCCTGCATGATTGTTGTCCTTTCTCCGATGGCGCCTCCGCCATCGTGCTCACCACCGAAGATATCGCCAGGAAACTCACCAAGAAGCCGGTATATATGATTGGCGCGGGCCAGGCCTCAGCCGGCCCCCTATCCAGCCAGGACAAGTACCTGCCCAGAATCAGGGCCAGGGAACTGTCCGCCAAACGAGCCTATGACATGGCCGGCATCAAGCCCGAAGATGTTGATGTCTGCGAGCTTCACGACTGTTTCAGCATTGCCAGCATGATTGCTACCGAAGGCATGGGCTTCTTTGAATTCGGCAAGGCTGGCGAAGCCTGGGAGAAGGGGGAGGCTGATTTCGGCGGCAAGGTTGTGGTAAACCCCTCCGGAGGACTGAAGGCCAAGGGACACCCCATAGGCGCCACTGGAGGTGCCCAGGTATATGACATAGTGAAACAGCTGAGGGGAGATGTAGGAGATGGACGACCGCTGGTAGAAGGCGCTAAAATAGGCATGACCGATACTCTGGGAGGGGACGGTGGAACGCTGGTCAACATGATACTACAGCGGGGCTGGTAACAGGGGCTGCAATTCTGCTAGAGGGAGGGAAAAATGGAATATAAACTTACTTTCAAAGAATACAACGAAGCCCTGAAGGGAAACAGGCTTTTGGGATTAAAATGCAAGACATGCGGCTCCGTTACCACGCCACCAAAAATGGTCTGCCGCGAATGCGCCGGCTCGGACTTAGATGTCACTGAACTGAAAGGCACAGGCAAGATACAGACCTTCACCACCGTCTTCGTGCCGGCGGAGGGGCGCGAGGATGAGAGCCCTTACGTCATAGTGCTGGTGGAACTGGATGAAGGCCCCTGGATAATGGGCAATCTGGGCGGCATTGAGCCGAGGAAGGTCGGCATAGAGCTGGTTGACAGAAGAGTGAAGATGGAGCATGAAGTCTTCCCCGGCGACAAGTATTCAGCCGGCGATAGCGCCAGGCCCCTCTTCAGGCTGGTAGACTGAGTCCAGCTTATGACTGAAGAAAAAAAGAAAAAAGCTATCAACAGGCTGAAAACCATGTACCCGCTGCGGGCGCTGGTCGATGGCATGTATGAGAAGGCCGTAGCCGCCAGCGAGGAAGGAAAGCCCACCGCCTGGTGCATGGTCAACTGGTGGCTAGGCGATGTCGCCCTCAGGGCAATGGACGTGGCCTGCGTCTACCCGGAAGACTACGGCGCCGTCTGCGCCGCCTTTGGCGTTGCACCTGCACACCTGGCGCGCGCCGATTCGGACGGCTTCCCCACCCACATGTGCGGCTACGCCCGCAACTGCATCGGCTACGCCTCAATCATGAAAGACCTCGGCGGAATACCCCCCGAGGCACCGATGTCCGGGATGCCCAGACCAACATTACTGCTCGGCTCCGGCTATTTTTGCGATACCAGATATAAATGGTTTCAGGCGCTGGGCCGCTATCTGGATGCCCCGGTGTGGGTGCTGGATATGCCGCATCCCGGGGTGATAGAAAGTCGCATAGAAGGCACCCACGAGCACAACATCAAATTCCTGGTCGAGGAACTGAAAGGATTTATCGGCTTCCTGGAAGATGTCCTGGGCAGGAAGATGGACTGGGATAAGCTGGAAGAGCTGATTGACGCCGTCATCGAGATGAACCGGGAATGGTACCGGGTAAACGAGCTGCGCAAGGCCAAGCCCTGCCCCATGCATTCCCGCGATTTCTGGAGCAGCATGCCCGCCTCCCTCTACACCGCTGGCGACCCCAGGGAAACGACGGCGCTCTATAAAGCTATGTACGACGAAGTTAAATCCCTGGCGGAGAATCATATCGGGGCTATCCCCGAAGAAAAATACCGGCTGGCCTTCGCCGAACTGCCGCCGTGGCACAGCCTGGGCTTCTTCAACCAGCTGGCGGAGAGGGGCTGGAACTTCGTCGTTGAAAGCTGGGCCTATCACCCACCCAAACCCCTCGACCTGAGCAGGGTGAGCGACCCCCTTGAACGAATTGCCAGGCTGACCTACCAGTATTTCTCCGGCTTTTTTGAGGACGCCTACGCCAGCGAGGACTGGTGGGGCTACTTCGCCCACCCTTACCTGGAATACGCGCGGGAGTACCAGTGCGGCGGCATATTCCTCCACCCCCTGCTCACCTGCCGCACCGCCACCAATCACCTCATGGTGGTGCAGGACCAGCTTATGAAAAGGCTTAAAGTGCCCTCCCTGGTGATAGAGGGGGACATCGTCGACCTCAACCTGTTCAACCCGGCCGATGCCCTGCGAAAGGCGGAGACCTTTGAAGAGACCATGGACTATTACAGGAAGGTAAGAAAAGAAGAGGGCATGGCATGGTGACCGAAAAAGCGACGGCGGCAAGCAGGGGGCTCAGGCGGGCCGCGGAAATCTATCAGGACCGCACCAGCCGCGCCAGGGAGCTCAAGGAAGAGGGAAAGACGATAATCGGCTACATTGACATCTTCCCCGTACTGGAGATGCTGACAGCCCTTGACCTTGTCCCCTTCTGCTTGCTGGGCGACATGGACGAGCCTATAACCAGGGCAGACGCCTGCCTGCCGGGGATGGTCTGCCCCTTCCTGCGCAGCATCCTGGACTCCGGATTAAAGGGAAAGTATGACTTCCTGGATGGGGCGGCCTTCGCCCATACCTGCGAAGTGGCCGAGAAGATGGCCCACATCTGGCGCATATACCTCAAGCCCCCTTACCTGCACTTCATTGATACCCCCCACACCACCCACGCCGATGCCCTGAAACACTTCAAGGACCTGCTTATTGACTTCAAGAAGAGCCTGGAATCTTTCACGGGGAAAAGACTTACTGACGAAAGACTGAAAGCAGCCATAAAAGACCATAACCAGCAGCGGGCCCTGGTGCGCGAGCTATCCGACCTGAGGAAGTCCGACCCTCCCCTCATCTCCGGCGTGGAATCGGTGCAGATAATAGCGTCCCTGCTCAGCCTGCCTGTGGCAGAAGGCAACGAGTTATTGCGACAGATTATCGCAGAAGCGAAACAGCGCAAAGACGGCCCGAAAAAGCAGCCGGCGAGGCTCCTCGTCTGGGGCAGCATCATTGACAACACCGCCCTCTTCGAGATGATTGAGGATATCGGCGCCAACGTGGTCATGGATGATACCTCCATGGGCAGCCGGGCTTACATGAAGTCGGTGGAAATCACCGCCAACCCTCTGGATGGCCTGGCCTACCACTATCTGGTCGACCTCAACAGCCCGCGCACCTTCCGCGAGACCGTTCTCAACAAGGACAAGAGAAAGGAATACGCAGCCGACCTGGAGAACAGGTTTGGGCATATCAAGGACTACGCCAGGGAATGGAAGGCGAACGGGGTAATTCTCCAGGCGCTTAGGTACTGCGATACCCACGGATATGAGGTGCCCGCCCTGAAGCAATACCTTAATAGCATCGGCCTGCCCAGCATCTATCTGGAATACGATTACAGCAAGGCGGCTCTGGCACAGCTGAGGACGAGGGTGCAGGCCTTCCTTGAGGTTATCGGCTAGAACATTTCCGCATAATTCTTCACAGGGGGAATAACATTTATTTCGCCGGGCTTGATTTAGGCTCCACCATGACCAAGGTGGCCATCATAGACGAGGCCGGGAAGACCGTTACCCGCGTGGAGAGCCACACCGGCGCCGAGCACCGCCGCCTGGCCAACAAGGTGATGGAGCAGGCCCTTGAGCAGGCCAAACTCCCCTTCGAGGAAATATCCTACATCGTGGCCACGGGCTACGGCAGGATAAACGTCCCCTTCGCCGACAAACAGATTACGGAGCTTACCTGCCACGCCAGGGGCGTAGCCAGCATCTTCCCCTCGGCAAGGACGGCACTTGATATCGGCGGACAGGACGCCAAAGGGCTTAAAATCGGCGGCGACGGCAGGCTTGAGGACTTCGTCATGAACGACCGCTGCGCCGCGGGCACAGGCCGGTTCCTGGAAGTCATTGCCGAGACGCTGGGCATAAAGCTGGAAGACCTGGGGGCTATCTCCCTGAAATCTAAAAACAGGGGCAATATCAGCAATACCTGCACCGTCTTCGCCCAGCAGGAGGTCGCCTCCCGCATATCTGAAGGAGTATCCATAGAAGACATCGTGGCCGGGATACACGAGGCCATAGCCAGCCGGGCGGTCGGCATGCTGAGGAAGTTACAGATAGCGCCCGACGTGGTTTTTACCGGAGGCGTGGCCAAGAACATCGGAGTGGTAAAGGCGGTGGCAGACAACCTGGGCTACGAAGTCCTGGTGCCGCCGGACCCGCTAATCAGCGGGGCGCTGGGCGCCGCCATCCTGGGCAGGGAACTCATCACGAAAGCTATGGCCAGAGGCGAGGCGCTGCCGAGGGCGGAGCGCCGACTTACCGAAGCCACTTTCTTTTAACAGAGGGCAGAAATGGCCTGGTTTATGGGAATAGACATCGGCTCAAGGACGAGCAAGGGCGTTATCATCGGCGATGGCGAGATTAAAGCTCGCTATCTGCTCCCTTCCGGCTTCGACTATCTGGCAACGGCGGAGAAGCTGAGGGAAGGACTTATGAACGAGGCTGGCCTACCCAGCGAAGATGTCGCTTATACGGTGTCCACCGGCCAGGGGGCTAAAAGCGCGTCCTTCAGCGATGGTCAGGTCGCCGATATCCGCTGCTGCGCCCGGGGCATAAACAGCGTTTTCCCTTCTGTGAGGACGGCTATTGACGTGCAGGCACAGTCCAGCCAGGTGATAAAGCTCAGCGGCGATGGGCAGGTTATTAACTTCGTCGTCAGCGAAAGATGTGCTGCCGGCAGCGGGCGCTTCATGGACGTCATCGCCAACGTGCTCCAGATAGACCTCAACGAAATAGGCGCCCTTTCCCTTAAATCAAAAAAAACCATCACCTTCACCACGAGCTGCGCCGTATTCGGGGAGTCCGAGGCCATATCCAGGGTGGCCGAAGGCATCGCCAAGGAGGATATCCTGGCCGGCATGCACAAGGCACTGGCCAGCAAAATATCCGCCCTTATCAACAGGGCCGGCATGGAGAAGGACTGCGCCCTGTGCGGCGGGGGCGCGCTGGACATCGGCCTCATCAAGAGCCTGGAAACGGAACTGGGAATCCAGCTGCTGGTGCCCCCCCAGCCCCAGTTCATCACCGCCCTGGGCGCGGCCATAATCGCCGGGGAGATGGCAGTCCCCGGCGCCAGAGCATAAAAGGAGGTTAATTATGGCAGAAGAGAAAACAATCTTGGATAAGCTGGGAGTTGATATCGGCTACAAGACCAGCCATGTAAAGACGGTCACGGCGAAGGACATCGACCTTTTCGCCGAGGTATCCGGCGACCATAACCCCATCCATCTAAACGAGGAATTCGCCAAAAAGACTTTCTTCGGCGGCAGGATTGCTCATGGGGTATTCGCCCTGGGGCTGCTCTCGGCGGCCGGGGCCAAGCTCCCCGGGCTAGTCATCCTGCTCTCCATGTCAAGCAAGTTTTTGAAGCCGGTGAAAATAGGCGACACCATAACCGCCGCCGCCGAGGTGACCAACGTGCGCA
>CAYWUK010000098.1:0-6698 GCA_964461475.1 uncultured Dehalococcoidaceae bacterium | reverse complement strand
CTCCACCACCACCTGGGTGGCGATGCCGGCGTGGTCAACCCCGGGCAGCCAGAGGGTCGGCTCGCCCTTCATGCGGTGCCAGCGCGTCATGATGTCCTCCAGCGTGGCGGTGAGGGCATGGCCCACGTGGAGCTCGCCGGTGACGTTGGGTGGCGGCATGATGATGACGAAGGGCTTCTTTCCCGGGTCTATGGCGGGCTTGAAGTAGCCCTTTTCCATCCAGAGCTTATACCACTTCTGCTCAACTTTGCCAGGCTCATAGGCCTTGGGCATTTCTGGTTGTGTTTGTGAGGTTTGTGTCATGGACGTTTCTTTCTAGCGTTTTTATTTGGTGACCTCACCCCCTGTGTCCCCCTCTCCTCTGATAAGGAGAGGGGGAGGGATTTGGGAGAGGAATCATCTTGAAAGTTGTTGTGTATTTAACCAGTAATAGCCCTTTGTTGTACTAATAGCGCAATAAGAGTATCCTCTATCATCTGTTTACTTGCCTTCGGTTGGATAGGCAAGTTATTGACTTTAATGAATTCAGCTAGATAGCCAGACGAATGATTACTAACAAAATCATGAACTGCTTGATTTCGCTTCTCTTTAAATCTTAATTGCAGTTCACTATACTCCATACTTAATGCATTTGCAGACAAGTCTTGTACTCTAATACTAGGCTTTGTTGTAAAAAATCTGTCTTCTATTTCATCCCAAAGGACGGCAAAATAAGTCTCAAGGTCAGGCGGAATTCTTTGCCTGCCAGCTAGGGCATCTTTTATTCCTTTTCGTTCAGGGATAAATGCATCGCGAAGTAGTGTTATAGAGACACCTTCCCCACGTTGTTTATCAATAGCAAGTGCAACATCTTTATTTAAGAAGTTATCACTCTCTTTGGTAAGTATTGGCCGTCCTGTCATTTTATCAATGCGGCTTTTTGCTCTATTCATAAAAACTACGAATGGTGGAACTGGTTTTAGTCGTTCTTTCAAACCACCAATCATTATTTTCACACCAATTGAAGCAAACACATCTGGATTTACAGGAACTAACACCAAATCACTGCGAGAAATTACTGAAAATGACAAGCTGTTAAATGCAGGCGGACAATCAGCTAGACAGTAATCAAATTTTGGTAAGTCATTGCGGGCATTTATGGCATCAATAAAAGAAGTAGTAAAACTACGTAATTCTTTGGCTCTAGGTGCTTCTAAATCATACCAATAAATTTCCTCGTCGCTAGGTAGTAAATGTAGGTCCGGCCTGTGAACATAGAACGGAGATTCTGGTATTGATAATTGGCCAGTATTGCCAAACTGCGTTAGGATGTGGTATAGAGTGGCACCTTTTGCTTTAGAATGTTTATGCCAATTATCAAATCTTTCGTCTAATACGCCTGATTCTTCAAATAATTCTACTGCAGTCGTTAAACTCATCTGAGGATCTGCATCGACTACCAGTACTGTTTTCCCTTGTCGCTCAACTAGATATCTGGCAAGCAGCCAAGTAACGGTTGTCTTGCCTACTCCACCTTTGAAATTTAGTGTTGAAATAAGTTTCATTGTTACCACCTCCCTTCTAAATGAAATCCTGCTTTCTTTAATGATCCAACTTCTTTGCCCCCATCATCCCCGCCACCCTGTCCAGCACCCTGTCCGCCACCTCCCGCTTGGTCATCAGGGGCAGGTCTTGCACCTCGCCTTTGCGGTCAATCAGGACTACCTTGTTGGTGTCCACGTCAAAGCCGCTGTCGGCGGAGCTGATGTCGTTGGCCACAATCAGGTCAAGCTTCTTCTTCTCCAGCTTCTTCCTGGCGTCGGCTATGATGTCGCCGCTCTCGGCGGCGAAGCCGACCCTGATGAAGTCGCCCTTCGCCTCGGCGAGTATATCGGCTGTTTTGACCAGCTCCAGCGTCAGGGTGGGGCTGTCTTTTTTAATCTTCGTCTTTGATACGTCCTTCGGTTGGTAGTCCGCCACGGCGGCGGCCATAATCAGGGCGTCAGCCCGGGCTGCCGCTTTATCCACCGCCTCTTTCATCTGGGCGGCGGTCCTCACCTGGACAACATCAACTCCGGCTGGCACTTGCATGGTGGTGGGTGCGGTGATTAGCGTTACCTCGGCGCCCCTGTCCCGGGCGGCTTCGGCCAGGGCATAGCCCATCTTGCCCGAGGAGCGATTGCCTAAATGGCGCACTGGGTCGATGGGTTCTTGAGTGCCGCCTGCGGTGACCATTATGCGCTTTCCGGCCAGGTCTCCCATTTTGCCCAACGCCTGCTTGATGGTGCCGATTATTGCCTCGGCATCGGCCAGGCGGCCCCACCCAGTTTTCCCCGAGGCCAGGCGACCATAAGCGGGGTCAATAATGATGAAGCCCCTTGCTTTCAGCCTGGCTATATTTTCCTGCGTGACGGGGTTCTGGAACATATTGTCGTTCATGGCGGGCGCCAGGATAACCGGCGCCCTGGTCGCCAGCACCACGCAGCACAGCATGTTGTCGGCGATGCCGCAGGCCAGCCTGGCTATGGTATTGGCCGTGGCCGGGGCGATGGCCACCACGTCGGCCGCCTCGGCCAGGGCGATGTGCTCAACGCTGTGCTCAGAGGCGGGCTCGAACATATCGGTCACCACCGGCCTGCCGGTGATGCTGCGCAAGGTGAGCGGCGCGATGAGTCTGGTGGCTGAGTCGGTCATGACCACCTCAACCCTGGCTCCGGCCTGAGTCAGTTTGCTGGCGATTTCGGCTGCCTTATAAGCGGCGATGCCTCCCGTTATGCCCAGCACTATGGTTTTATCGGCTAACATTTGCTTGCCTCCCTTATCGGCTCAGGCCCTGTTCATGTGGTAGATGAGCCTCAGTCCAATCAGGATTAAATCGGGGTTCACTATTTCAATCACCGGAGTCTCTCTGGCGATAATTGCTGAATATCCCCCCGTAGCCACCACCCTGGCTTTTTCCCCCAGTTCCTGTTGAATGCGCGCTATTATGCCCTCAACAAGGCCGACATAGCCAAATATGATGCCCGACTGCATGGCGGCGACGGTATTCGTGCCGATGGCGTGCCTGGGGCGGGCGAGCTCCACGCGGGGCAGCATGGCGGTTTTTGTGAATAGTGCCTCGGCAGCGGTATTGATGCCCGGAGCAACCGCTCCACCGAGGTACTCGCCTTCTCTGGATACGGTGTCGAAGGTGGTGGCGGTGCCGAAATCAATGATAATTACCGGGCCGCCGTATAGATGATGCGCGGCGGCGGCATTAACAATACGGTCGGCGCCGACCTCTCTGGGGTTATCCATGCGTATGCTCACGCCGGTCTTGACGCCGCTCCCCACCACCAGCGGCGAGGTGTGGAAATACTTCTGTGATAGCTCCTCAAAAATGCCCGTCAGCGGCGGGACAACGCTGCACACGGCCATCTTGGTGATGTCGGACGCTTCGAGGGACTGTTGGTTGAGCAGGCTGATTAACAGGATGGCGTATTCGTCCGGCATGCGGTGAATGCCGGTGGCGATGCGCCAGGTGGCGCGAAGCTCTGCATCCTTAAAGACGCCGATGCTGATATTGGTGTTGCCGATGTCAATAGCTAATAACATGGCGGTGTCACCGTTCGAATTATCTTCAGGTTACATTTCCCTTGAGCCGTTTTATAACTACGGGCAGCGCCGGCAAAAGGTCGGAGGCGACCATGCCGGCATCGCCAATCATGGCTTTTACCATCTCGCCAGCTTCGCCGTGGAGGTAAACGCCGAGGGCGGCGGCGTCAAAAAGCGGAAGCCCCTGCGCCAGTAGCCCGGCGATAGCTCCGGCGAGGACGTCTCCGGTGCCGGCAGAGGCCAGCCCTGCGTTGGCGATATTGCTGATTCTACAGCGGCCATCGGGGGCGGCAACAACGGTGAATGCCCCTTTCAAGACTATCGTTTTGTGCCACTGCGAAGCCAGCCTTCCGGCTATGCCCGCCCGGTCCGACTGCACCTCTGCTGCCGATGCTCCGCAAAGCCTTGCCATTTCGCCCGGGTGTGGTGTAAGTATAGCATCATCGGCCAGCCGTTGCCACCAGCCTGGGACTTGCGCCAAGGTGTTCAGGGCGTCGGCGTCAAGCACCAGCGCGGGCAGTCCCTTGCCGAAGAGCAGGGATTTGACGAATTCAATAGCTGACTTGCTTTGCCCCATGCCGCAGCCGAGGAGGAGCGTGGTGTATTGGTTAAGTTGCTGGCCGACTGTTTCCACGGCCTGCGGGGATATGATGCCGGGTTGCGCTTCGGGCAGGGGCAGATAGGTGGCTTCGGTCAGTTTGGCGGCGAGTATCGGCTGCAGGCTGGCGGCGGTGGCCAGCGTCACCAGCCCGGCGCCAACGCGCATAGCGCCGCTGCAGGCCAGGTAAGCAGCACCGATGTAGTTGATTGAGCCGGCGCATACCAGGACGCGCCCGAATGTGCCTTTATTGGCGTCGGGTGGGCGTTTGGGAAGGGCGTCCCTGGCCCAATCGGTGACGATAAGCTCCGTCTTCACGAAGTCGGCCATGTGAGCGCGAATGCCGATGTCGGCTATGGTCAGCTTGCCCGCCCTTTCCGCCCCGGGGAAATTAAAAAGGCCCAGCTTAGGGAAAGCGAGGGTAATGGTGTTATCGGCATGGGGGCAGGCGGGGTCGACCGCGCCGTTATCGGGGTTGAGCCCCGATGGTAAATCAACGGCGATTATGCGCAGGCTGTCATTTCCTCTTTTAGCCCTACTCACCCTTTCCAGCACTTCTTTGAAGATGCCCTGAAGTGGGCGGACTTTGCCGGTGCCGAAAAGGGCATCCACCACGCAGCTGGCCGATGAGAGCTCCTCTTCAAACATGCTCAGGTTTTCGTCGTCGGCTGCCTCAAGACAGGCCATGCCGCGCTGCCTGACCAGTTCAAGATTCTTGTCGTTAGTCCTCTTGCTGCAGAGGTAGAGGCTCACCTTTGCCCCCCAGTCGTGGAGATGTCGCGCCGCCACCAGGCCGTCGCCGCCATTATTGCCGGGGCCTATCAACAAGAGGATGTGCCGTTGCTCAACGGAGTGCAGTATCCGCCTGATTTCTTCGGCTACCGCCTTGCCGGCGTTTTCCATGAGCACGTCGGTGGGCAGGCCAATGCCGGCGCAGTCCTTATCTATCTGGGCCATTTGCTCAGCAGTGACAATTTTCATGGTGAAATCCCGTATCGCTGTCGCTGATTTGAAGTGTAACAATATCTGGGCTCATGGTCAAGAGGCGGCGTTCGCGGGTATTAGTGGATAACGGCATCTATTTTCAGTATAATGCCAGCGAGGATTAGTGTGGTGCTTAGGTGTGGCATCCATCGTTAAAGGGATTGTGGAAAGGCATGCGCCTGAGCTAAAATTGTTGGCTAAGGAGACCTCTGATTTAGTTGATGCAAGGAAAGGAGACTGAAATGGCGCAGAAAAAAGGCATACTGGATTTGCAAAAGATGAAGAAAGCGGGGGAAAAGATTACCTGGCTCACGGCTTATGATTATCCTACGGCCCAGTTTGAGGAGCGGGCGGGCATAGATATGATACTGGTGGGCGATTCCATGGGCAACTGCGTTTACGGGTATTCGGGGGGGACGGTGCCGGTCACCATGGAGCAGTGCATCGCGCATACCGAGGCGGTGCGCCGCGCAGCGCCCAACACCTTTGTCATGGGGGATATGCCCTTTATGTCCTACCAGACCACGCCGGAGGACGCTGTGCGGAACGCGGGCAGGTTTTACAAGGAAGCTGGCGTTGACGCCGTCAAGCTGGAGGGGGGACGCCGTGTGACCAGGGTAATCAGGGCCATCGTCGATGCCGGCATGGTGGTGTGCGGGCACATCGGCCTGACGCCGCAGAGCACCGGGCAGTTCGGCGGCTATAAATCTCAGGGGCGCACCGCTGCGAGTGCCATGGAGGTGATAAAAGATGCCAGGGCGGTGCAGGAGGCGGGGGCGGCAATATTGCTCCTGGAGGCGGTAACGCCGGAGGTGGGCAAGTTCATAACCGAGGAAATGACCATCCCAGTGTACGGCATCGGCGCCGGGCCGTATACGGATGGCCAGCTCCTTATCATCAGCGATGTCCTTGGCATCTGGGAAGCCTTTGTGCCCAAGTTCATCAAGAGATACGCTAATCTGGCGGAAGAATCGGTGAAGGCTATCCAGCAATATGTGATGGAGGTGCGCGAAGGCAAATTCCCCGAAGATGTGCACTGCTATAAGATGATTGAAGGGGAGGCTGACAAACTGGAGGGGTTGCTTCGGCAGGAAGGCTATAAAGGGATTTAGATATCGGAAAGGGAAAATTTATGTCCGATAATGACGTAACCGTGCGCGATATTTACCTCGCCAGGAAGGCGATTGCCTCCATAGCCAGACGGACGCCTTTAATCGGCTCTCCTTCTTTGACCGAGCGCGCCGGCTCCGCCGTGTACTTGAAGCTTGAGAACCTGCAGGCGACCGACTCTTTCAAGGTGCGGGGCGTGGCCAACAAGCTGCTCAGCCTGAGCGCAGACGAGAAGGCCGGGGGTGTCATCGCTTTCTCCACCGGCAACCACGGCCGGGCGGTGGCCTACGTTGCCAGGGAGCTGGGCATGAGGGCAGTGGTCTGCATGTCAGACCACGTTCCACAATACAGGGTGGATATCATCAGGCGCCTCGGCGCCGAGGTGGAGATAATCGGCAAGAGCCAGGACGAGGCCATGGCACACGCTTACCAG
>CAYWUK010000097.1:0-6751 GCA_964461475.1 uncultured Dehalococcoidaceae bacterium | reverse complement strand
AGACCAGAGTCGGTTACGTTGTAAATGACAAAATGGACAAGACCGTGGTGGTGGCCGTGGAAACGGTCAGGCATCACCCATTATACAAAAAGACCATCAAAAGAGAGGTCAAATATAAAACCCACGATGAAAACAACCAGTGCAAGGTGGGCGACAAGGTAAAAATCGTTGAAACCAGGCCATTATCAAAAGACAAGAGATGGCGTATAGCGGAAATAATAACCAAGGGAGTGTTGCCAGAGGTTCAACCTAAGGACATAAACTAAAAGGCCGTAACTATGATTCAGAACTACACCAGGCTGAAAGTAGCAGATAACACAGGCGCCAGAGAAATCATGTGCATCAACGTGCTGGGCGGCACCAGAAGGAGATACGCCAGAGTTGGCGATATAGTGGTGGCTTCAGTTAAAAAAGCGATTCCGGGGGCAGCCACCAAGAAGGGGGACGTGGTAAAAGCGGTAATCGTCCGCACTGCACAAATATACCGCCGCCCTGACGGCTCCTATATAAAATTTGATGAAAATGCGGCGGTAATCCTTACCGACAAGAACGAGCCAAAAGGAACACGCATATTCGGGCCGGTAGCCAGAGAGCTGAGAGATAAAAACTTCACCAAGATAGCATCGCTGGCCCCTGAAGTGCTGTGAGGATAAAGAACATGCAGATAAGAAAAGGCGATACGGTCCTGGTGATAACCGGCAAAGACAAAGGCAAAAAGGGGAAGGTGCGCTTTGCTTATCCTAAAGATAAGAAGGTGGTGGTGGAAGGCGTTAACTTCATCAAAAAGGCTAGCCGGGCAAAAGGCAAGACGACGCAGGCAGGCATAATAGAGCTGGAGGCACCCATTGACATATCCAATACCATGCTGCTCTGCAGCAAATGCAATCACCCTGCCCGCATCGGCTTCCGCTTCCTTGAAGATGGCAGAAAAGTTAGAACCTGCCGCGTCTGTAATGAGGTAATCGATTAAATGTCACTGCTAAAGACAAAATATACAAAAGAAGTAGTTCCCGGCCTTATGGAGAAAGCCGGCTATAAGAACATTATGCAGGTGCCGCGCCTGGAGAAGATTGTGCTCAACATAGGCCTGGGCGAGGCAATCTCGAACGCCAAGGCGCTGGAAGCTGCCGAGGGCGATTTGACCTCCATCTCCGGGCAGCACCCGGTGATTACCCGCTCCAAGAAATCAATAGCCGCCTTCAAGCTGAGAGAAGGCATGCCCATCGGCATGAAGGTAACCCTCAGGGGAGAGCGCATGTTCGATTTTCTGGACAAGCTGATAAACGCCGTGCTACCTCGCTCCCATGAGTTTCAGGGGGTTCCCCCCAATTCCTTCGATGGCCGCGGCAATTACACTCTGGGGCTTAAGGAACAAACCGTTTTTCCCGAAATAGATTACGACAAGGTAGATAAGGTGCGTGGGATGGAGATATCAATTATCACCACCGCCAAGACAGATGAAGAAGGCAAACAGTTGCTCGAATCGCTGGGCCTGCCTTTCAGCACAGATTAAGGAGTTCAATGGATGGCTAAGAAGTCAAAGATAATAAAGTCCGAGCGGCCAGCCAGACACAAGGTAATGCAACACAACCGCTGCCGAATGTGTGGCCGACCTCGTGCCTATATACGCAAATTCGGCATATGCCGCATTTGCTTTCGCAGCCTGGCCCTGACCGGCCAGCTGCCGGGGGTGAGAAAATCAAGCTGGTAATTTAAAAGGAATGAAGCAGATATGACTACTACCGACCCAATAGCCGATATGTTAACCAGACTACGCAATGCCATTATGGCCAGGCATGAGCAGGTGCTGGTGCCCGCCTCGCGGATTAAGCTTTCAATAGCCAGAATCCTCAAGGAGGAGGGCTTTATCAAAGACTATGAAGTAGTCAGGGGCAAACCGCACCGGGTGATACGGGTTTACCTCAGGTATTATGAAGACAGAAAGTCGGCCATCTCCGGGCTGGAGCGGATAAGCAAGCCCGGACTGAGAATTTATTCCAAACAGAAAGAAATCTCACGCGTCCATGGGGGACTGGGCATCGCCATTATCTCCACCTCCAGGGGAATAAAAACGGGGCAGCAGGCCTGGCGCGCGGGGATTGGCGGCGAGCTATTATGCTACATATGGTAATCCGAATTCAGGGTGATATATCATGTCCAGAATAGGAAGAATGCCGATAAACATACCACCGGGAGTAAAGGTGGACATCAAAGGCGAAAAGGTCACTGTGAGCGGGCCAAAAGGGGAGCTCAGCCGCAGCCTACCTCAAGAGATGTCCATCTCCATCAAAGATAACGTCTTAACCGTCTCACGGCCCAGCGACAGCACGGAGCACCGCTCCCTGCACGGGCTGACCAGAAGCCTCCTGGCAAACATGGTGGAAGGGGTAACCAAAGGCTTCCAGAAATATCTTGATATTGTGGGGGTGGGCTACCGGGCGGAACAGGCGGGCGAAAAACTGACGCTCCGCGTCGGGCACTCGCATCTGGTGGAGGTTATTCCTCTGCCGGGCGTATCTTTATCCGTAGAGGGGGCAAACCGCATCAAAGTTTCAGGAATAAACAGGGAAACAGTGGGCGAGATGGCGGCAAAAATACGCTCGTTCCGCCCCCCCGACTCTTACAAAGGCAAAGGAATCAGATATGCCGGCGAAGTAGTCCATCTCAAGGCGGGCAAAGCTGGCAAAGTGATTGGTAAGAAGTAATTATGAAAAGAAGTGAGACAAGAATAGCGCGAGAAAGAAGACATCAGCGTGTAAGGCTTAAGGTGACGGGAACCAGCGCCAGGCCGCGCCTGTGCATCTTCCGCAGCCTCAATCACATCTACGCTCAGATAATAGATGATGGGCAGGGGCACACCATAGCTGCGGCTTCAACCCTCGATGCGGAGATAAAAGCCGAAGTGGATGGCAAAGCAAAGAAAAACCAGGCCGAGCTTGTTGGCTCGCTGCTGGCCAAGCGAGCGTCAAGCAAAGGGATAAAGCATATAGCCTTCGACCGCGGTGGGTATAAATACCACGGCAGGGTGAAGGCGCTGGCTGATGCAGCCAGAAAGAACGGATTGAATTTTTAAAAGAGGATGCATAAAGTCTAATGAAGCAGCCGATAAGCAGAATAGACCCAACCGAACTGGCCCTGACCGACAATCTGGTATATATCAACCGTGTGGCCAAGGTGATGAAAGGGGGCAAGAGGCTCAGGTTCAGCGCCCTGGTGGTCAGCGGGGATGGCAACTCACATGTGGGCATAGGCATCGGCAAAGCTAACGAAGTGCCCGCAGCCATCAACAAGGGCGGCGCTAAGGCCAGGAAGAACCTGATAAAAGTCCCCCTGGCCGGAAGCACCATCCCCCATGAGATTACGGTTGAATATGGCGCCGCCAAAATACTGCTCAAGCCAGCCGCTCCCGGCACAGGGGTCATCGCTGGCGGCAGCGCCCGGGCCGTGCTTGAGGCTTGTGGAATAAAGGATATCCTTACCAAGTCCCTTGGCACCGCTAATCGCATTAACGTGGCCAGGGCAACCGTGCTTGCCCTGAGCAGCCTCAGAGACCCCAAGGCGGAGACGGCCAAACGCAAAGCAACCGCCACACCCAGCAGCCCGGAAGGCGCAGAGGAGACAAAGAAAGAGGAGGCCAAGTAAGAGGTCGCTAATGAGTAAATTGCGCATAACTTGGGTGAAAAGCGGCATAGGCTATGAAAGAAGCCAGCGAAAGACGCTGAAGGCGCTCGGCTTTCACCGCCTGAATCAGAGCGTCGTTCAAGACGATTCAAGCGCAGTTCGGGGCATGGTAAACAAGGTAAGACATTTAGTCGCGGTGGAGGAAGCAAGTGATAAGTCAGAATAGGCTCTCCCCCCCAGCAGGCTCCAAGCGAGGCAGAAAGCGCGTGGGCAGGGGGGACAGCAGCAATAACGGCAGCTATTCAGGAAGAGGCTCCAAAGGACAGAAGTCCCGCGCCGGGTATAAGATGCGCCCCGGCTTCGAGGGCGGGCAACTGCCCCTCATCAAGCGCCTGCCCAGAAAGCGCGGCTTCACCAACATCTTCCGCACGGAATACAGCATAGTCCACATAGGTGAGCTTAATAAATTTGAAGCCGGAACCGAGGTAACGCCGGAAAAACTGGCGGAGGAAAAAATCATAAAATCTTTACGGCAGCCGATTAAAATTTTAGCCGATGGCGAGCTTGACCGCCCCGTCAACATAAAGGCGAACAAATTCTCAGCGTCGGCCAAAGCGAAAATAGAGGCGGCGGGCGGCCAAGCCGAGGAGGTGGAGTTTGCGGCCAAGGCAAAGTAGGCCGAGACTGCTGCAGGCGATGATTGACGCCTTCAGCCTGCCCGACTTGAGGCGACGGATACTCATCACCGTCGGCCTGCTGGTAATCTTTCGCTTTGTAGCCCATGTGCCCCTGCCCGGCGTAAACCATGCCGCCTTGCAGTCGCTCTTCGAGCGCAACGCGCTGCTGGGCATGCTCGACCTGTTCAGCGGCGGCGCCATGAGGCAACTCAGCGTGGCAGCCATGGGGGTTTACCCTTATATTACGGCGTCCATCATCATGATGTTGCTTGTGCCCACCATACCACGCCTGCAAGCCCTCTCACGCGAAGGGGAAGCCGGACAAAACAAGATAAACCTGATTACCCACTGGGCAATGGTGCCCCTGGCTGGCCTTCAGGGCTACGGGCAGCTGGTCTTCCTGCAGCGCCAGGGTGTCGTCAGCGACTTCACTTTATTGACCACAGCGACGGTGGTTATCTCAATGATAGCCGGCACCGCGTTCCTGGTCTGGCTGGGCGAACTCATAACCGAATATGGCATCGGCAACGGCATATCAATAATAATATTCGGCGGCATAGTGGCCGGGCTGCCGCAATTAATCGGCCAGGGCTTTCTGGCCAAGGAGAACTTCGGCGGGCTATTCATCTATATCGCGATATTTTTACTCACCATACTGGTAATAGTCATTTTTACCGAGGCCCACCGCCGCATCCCGGTGCAATATGCCCGCAGCGTCTTTCGCGGAGGGCGCATGTATAAACAATCGGGAAGCACTCACATCCCGCTGCGGGTGAACAGCGCCGGAATGATACCTCTAATCTTCTCCATGTCCATGGTCATTTTCCCCGGGGTCGTGGCCAGCTATTTCGTCAATCCGGCAAAGCCCGGCTTTGCCGATACCATAGCCCAGCTCTTCAATCCCAACGCCGCGCTGCCCCTGGGCTTCTTTTACTGGGGGCTATACTTCGTACTTTCAATAGCCTTCACCTTCTTCTACGTCACCATAACCTATCAGCAGCAGGACCTGCCTGGCACTCTACAGCGCCAGGGGGGGTTTATCCCCGGAATCAGGCCCGGCAAGAATACGGCAACATACCTTAACAACGTCATCAGCCGCATCACCTGGGCCGGAGCGCTATTTCTGGCGGCGGTGGCGATAATGCCCTTCTTCGCCAAGCAGATTACCAACGTCCAGGTTATACAGCTCTCAAGCCTGGGCATGCTCATCGTGGTAGGCGTCGTCCTGGATACCATGAAACAGCTTGAGTCACAACTGGTGATGAGACGCTATGAGGGCTTTATAAAATAGGCCATAAGATGTATATTATCTTTTTGGGGGCCCCTGGGGCCGGCAAAGGGACGCAGGCCGCCAATGCGGCGCGGAAGCTGGAATTGACACACATCGCCTCCGGCGACCTTTTTCGGCAGGCCATAGAAAGGGAGACCAAACTGGGAATACAGGCTAAATCTTATATGGAGAAGGGGATGCTGGTCCCTGATGAAATAACCATAAAAATGGTAATGGAGAGGTTATCCACCCCCGATTGCCGGGCAGGAGCCCTACTGGATGGCTTCCCACGGAATCTTAATCAGGCCGAGGCGCTGGACAAAGCCCTGGCACTGCAGGGGAAGGCAATAGATAAAGCGATATACATAAAGGTATCCGAGGATGAACTTCTCAGAAGGCTCAGCGGGCGCCGTATTTGCCGCAAGTGCCAGACGCCTTACCACATCACGGAGTCGCCGCCCAGGGTGGCCGGTAAATGCGATAAATGCGGCGGCGAACTATACCAGCGCCCCGATGATAAAGTTGAAACGGTTAAAAAGCGCCTGAAGGTTTATTTTGCGGAGACAGCTCCTCTGATAGGCTACTATGCTCAGGCGAATAAGCTTCTTGAAATAGATGGAGAGGGAGAGGTAGAAAAAGTAAATCAGAGAATAATGGCTGCCCTGCACAGGGAACCGATATTCTGATGGGCATAATAATCAAATCTGCCGAAGAAATCGCCGCCATGCGGCAGGCAGGAAGGATAGTGGCCGCCATATTAGAAACGCTGAGGCAGCAATTGAAACCAGGGCTCAAGACCAGGGAATTAAATACCATCGCAGAGGAAGAGCTGGCCAAGCTGGGAGCCAAACCCTCGTTTAAAGGCTACCGCGGATACCCGGCAAGCCTCTGCGTGTCAATAAACGACGAGATAGTGCACGGCATCCCTGGAAACAGGGCAGTAAGCGAAGGCGACATCGTTTCGCTGGACTTCGGAGCTATTTTCATGGGCTTTCAGGGTGACGCCGCCCTGACGGCAGGCGTAGGCGAGACTGACACAAAGGCCAGGCAACTGATGGAGGCTACGGAGGGCGCCCTTGAGGCCGGCATTGCCGCCGCCTATCCCGGCGCTACTCTGGGGGATGTATCCGCCGCCATCCAGAGCTACGCGGAATCCCGGGGCTACTCCGTGGTCAGGGAATAC
>CAYWUK010000096.1:0-6777 GCA_964461475.1 uncultured Dehalococcoidaceae bacterium | reverse complement strand
TCGAAGTAATCGTTGAGCGTGTTAACGCTGATATGGGCCAGTACCAGGCCGATGCCGGCGAGCAGCGCATGCCCCAGGTTGAAATAGCCGTCGTGCCAGGCGATGGCCGTTCCCAGGAAGGCGAGCACAACCGAAAGCGTCAGAAATTGAGGGCGCATTTCTAAAAACCAGGCTTTCGGCTTCACCAGTTCCCTCCTTCCTGTTGCACTAGTAATGATTTTACTCTTTCTACCGCTCTCAAATCAAATGCTTGGGGAAGTTGATAGGGACAGCCTCTGGTGCTAGAATTGTCATGAACATATGGTCTGGTGATGAATTTTAAGCATCGGACGTTTTAGGCGTGAAGGACTGGAAGGGAAGCGCGAAACGACAGAAGAGATAGACACAAAAAAGTCGGGGGTGATAGGTTCTTTAAAGGGCAGGCTGGCGCCTGTTTTGCCCTGGCTGAGGTCGTCAGAGACTGTGACGGGGCTGGTGCTGGCCATCGTCGTCGGGATAATCGCAGGGCTGGGTGCTGTCTTATTCAGGTGGCTCATCAACAGTTTCCAGTCCTTCTTCTTTGATGGAGGGGGCCATCTCCTCTCCTTTCTCGGTCAGTATTACGTAATTCTGATACCGGCGGCGGGGGGATTGCTGGTGGGCCCCCTCATCTATTACTTCGCCCGTGAGGCCAAAGGCCATGGCGTCCCTGAGGTGATGGAGGCCGTTGCCCTTAAAGGCGGGCGTATCCGACCGCGCGTGGCTGCTGTTAAATCACTGGCATCCTCAATATGCATCGGCAGCGGAGGCTCGGTGGGGCGTGAAGGCCCCATTGTGCAAATCGGGGCTTCTGCCGGCTCGGCCATAGGGCAGTGGTTCCGCCTCCCTGACGAGAGCTTGAAAACGCTGGTTGCCTGTGGGGCGGCGGGTGGCATCTCGGCGACATTCAACGCGCCAATCGCCGGGGTTATCTTTGCGCTTGAGGTGATTCTGGGCAGGGTGGTCACCCGCCGCTTCGCCTATGTTGTTATCAGCTCGGTGGTTGCCGACTTCCTGGCTCAGATATTTCTGGGCGACAAGCGGGCCTTTGAAGTGCCGCAGTTCGGTATTGTCAGCCCCTGGGAATTCCTCTTTTACGGCCTGCTCGGCGTGTTCGCCGCCTTCGCTGCCCTCGCTTTTATCTATGTGCTCTACAAGAGCGAGGACCTGTTTGACTCGCTGAAGATGCCGGAATACCTCAAGCCTGTGCTGGGAGGTCTGGTTATAGGGCTTATCGGGCTCTATAATCATGACCTGTTCGGGGTAGGATACGAAGGCATCACCAGCGCTATCTCGGGGCAATTAGCTTTGCAGGCGCTGCTGGTGCTGTGCGTCCTTAAGATAGCGGCAACTTCCCTTACGATAGGCAGCGGCGGCAGCGGCGGCATATTTGCCCCGAGCCTCTTCATCGGCGCCATGCTCGGCGCCGGTTTAGGCACCATCTTTAACTCCTTTTTCCCGTCAATCACTGGCCCTGCCGGGGCTTATGGCGTTGTGGGGATGGCAGCCGTGTTTGCCAGCGTCGCCAGGGCGCCCTTCTCCTCTATAATCATAATCTTTGAGATGACGCGCGATTATGCCCTCATCCTTCCCTTGATGACATCGGTAATGATTGGCACTATACTGGCCCGTGCTATGAGGCGTGAAACAATCTACACGCTTAAGTTGTTGCGCCGGGGGATTGATATTGACCAGGAGGAGATGGCCGATATCATGCGCACAATTACCGTGGAAGAGGCGATGACAGGGGACTTCCCCACCGTACACGGCACCATGAAAGTGGCTGAGCTTATCAAGATGTTTCAGAAGACCGGCCATCACGGTTTCCCGGTGGTGGACAAAGAGGGGCGCCTGGCCGGCGTGGTGACGACGGCCGATGTGGAGAAGTCACTGGGGGTTACCAGTGGAGAGCTTACCGTTGACGATATTGCCACGAAGTCGCCCTTTGTGGCTTATCCTGACCAGTCTCTGGATAGGGTGCTCGGGGCAACGGAAGAGGAATACGGGCGCATCCCTGTGGTCAGCCGCGAAGACCGCCGCCTGATAGGCGTGCTGCGGCGCAACGACGTCATCAGCTCGTACCGTAAAAGGTTGAGGAAGCTGCGCAGGGCCAAAGGGTGAGGGGGAGCGCATAGGAACTCCGCACCTCCGGTTTTTTGAGGGAAACCCTGTTTTTATCAAATCCCTGGGAAAGTAGTATAGTAGTAATATTGGCCTGTTTAAGGCCTCTTTCGGCGGCGTGAGCGAACAAAACCATGCAAAGCGACGGTTGGCAGCCTAAACCTGGCGACAGAATATTTCATCCCCGGCGAATCAAGGGTTTTCGCCTTAGGCGGGTGTTGGGCGTCCCGGCGCTGTTCAGCGCCGGATATGGCGATGTCGGCTCGTCCATCTATTACGCACTGGGCATCGTTGCCATAGTAGCCCTGGGGGCGACCCCCGTCGCCCTGGCGGCGGCCGGGCTGATTTATATCTTCAATGCCCTCACTTATGCCGAGGGCGGCGCAATGATACCCGAGGCCGGCGGCTCTGCCAGCTTTGCCCGTCATGGGCTCAATGACATGGTTGGCTTCATTGCCGGCTGGGCGCTTATGCTGAGCTACATAGTCACCATGGCCATTTCGGCATATACCATCCCCCCCTACCTCGCTTATTTCTGGCCGGTCCTGAATAACCCGATGGTTGATTCGGTTGTGGCCATGGGAATAATCCTGTTTCTGATGGTTGTAAATATCCTCGGCGTAAGGGAATCTTCGCGGATGAACGTATTCTTCATCGGCGTGGATATAACCACTCAGCTCACGCTGGTAGTACTCGGTGTCATCCTGATACTGGGGCCAAATCCGGGGATTCTGTTTCAGCACATGTTTGGCGCGGGTAACTGGCCTTCCATGCAGAACCTGGTCTTTGGCATTGCCATTGCCGCCCTGTGTTTCACCGGGGTGGAGACCGTCTCTCAGTTGGCCGAGGAGACCAAGCGGCCTGCGGAGAGGATACCTCAGGCATACGTCTTCATGATAGTGGCGGTCCTGGTCCTCTTTGCCGGAATCTCGCTGGTAGCCCTATCGGCGATGACCCCTCAGCAGTTGGGCGACCCCATAAACGGCTGGGCCAGAGACCCGGTGGCGGGCATAGCTGCTAATTTGCCGTCGCCCATTCTGCAGTCTATATTCGCGCCGCTGGTCGCTGTGCTGGCGGCCAGCATTCTCCTCACGGCAACAAATGCCGGCCTCCTCGGCATCTCTCGCCTCACCTTCAATCTTTCTTCGCATAAACAGCTTCCCGCAGCCTTCGGGCGAGTGCACCAGCGCTACCGCACCCCGTACGTGGCCATTTTCCTGTTTTGCATGCTGGCGATTCTGGTCCTGGTTCCGGGGCTGGCCAATCCCGACTTTTTTACCGATTTAGGCGCACTGTACGTCTTTGGCTCTCTGCTTTGCTTCGCCCTGGCGCACACTTCAATTATCGGACTGCGCATCAAGGAGCCGGGGTTGCCTCGTCCCTTCAAACTCAGCTGGAATATAAGAATCAGGGGGCGGGAGATACCGCTTACTGCCATCCTTGGTTTGCTTGCCACATCTGCGATATGGATGGTGGTGCTGGTCACCCAGCCATTCAGTCGTTGGGCGGGGCTCGTCTGGATGGTCGCCGGGCTGACGGTCTATTATATTTATCGGCGCAAGAATAATATGCCCCTCACCCATATTCCAAAGCCGCCGCTGGGGACTGACAAGCCCGCTAAACCCTGAACCAAGGGCGAATGCCGCCCATCGCCAAGATTTCGTTATACCAAATTCCGCTCATCTCGCTGCGTTCCCATCGTTTCTTGCTTCGTAAGGCGGCGCATTTTGTGCTGCGCGCCATCCTCTGCCAGAATTAAGGGCTCTGGTTATTGCTTGACTTCCACCCCGGCGACGCGCTCAAGTGCCTTGACCAGCGCCTGGGTGCCGCTCTTTCCTTCGCCGGCGGACTGGAGCGAGTAATACATCTGGCGGATGAAACTCGCCACAGGCAGCGGCGTCTTGGTCGCCTCGGCCGTCTCCATAACCAGCTTCAGGTCTTTTTGCATCAGGTCTATCATGAAACCGGGCCTGAAATCGCGCTTGATAATGCGGGGCGCAAGGTTGGCCAGCTGCCATGAGCCGGCGGCGCCGCCTTGGACGGCATCTATCGCCTTCTCCAGGTCTAAGCCCGATTTCTGGCCGAATACCAGCGCCTCGACCACCGCATTTAGGTTGCCGGATACGAGTATCTGGTTCATAAGCTTTACCGCCTGGCCTGCGCCGTTGGGGCCGACGTGGGTTATGCTCTTGCCCATGGCCTCCAGGATGGGACGGCAGCGCTCAATTATTTGGGCATCGCCGCCAGCCATAATTGATAGTGTGCCGTTGATTGCTCCCTGCTCTCCTCCGCTCACAGGGGCATCAATCATATGCGCCCCCTTTTCTTTAAGGCGGGCGGCAATATCCCGCGTTGTCTGCGGGGATATGGTGCTCATGTCAATAACCACCGAGTCGGCCTTGATTCCCTCTATAACTCCGTCCTCGCCGAGGATGATTGCCTCTACATCGGGCGTATCGGAGACTATGGTGATGACCACGGGGCAGGCGCTGGCCAGTTCTCCGGGCGAGTTTGCCATTTTAGCCCCCTCCGACGCGATTTGATTTACCTTGGAAGCGGTGCGGTTATAAACAGTTACCTCAAATCCTGCTTTCATTAAATTGCGGGCCATGGGCATACCCATAATGCCCAGGCCAATAAAACCGACTGTTTTCCCCATGGCCAGGCCTCCTTAGCTTTTTCAGATTCATTATACATTTATCTTCTTAATGTTGCCATAGTTTGATTGCAGAGGCGTATCTGCGATGAATCTTGTCCCTGCCGTCGGCTTCGGCACTTTTAACCCATTTCTGTTAGACTAAGCATCCACAGTTGTAGTAGCATATTAGAGAACCCTTTTAGGGTATATGTGCCGTTCTGCAGGATAATTGCGCAGGATTTGTGAGCGGCGCGCCTATGAGCGGAAGTTTGTTTGCGTGAGTGGATGCCGATGCGTCAGCGATTGTTTGTAATCTTGAATCTCTCCCTGGTCTCCAGCATGGTGATACTTGGTTTCAATATCATATCACCGGTGCTTCCTCAGTACGCCCTTTCATTCTCTGTGACCGTTGCGCTTACCGGGTGGGCAATCTCAGCTTTTGCCCTTGCCCGCCTGGTTACTGATATGCCGGCTGGCTTTCTGGCGGACCGCTTTGGGAACAAACGGGTTATGGTGCTGGGATTGGTGCTGGTCACCATATCGTCTATAGTATCCGGGATGGCTAATGACTACTCCTGGTTAATCGTCGGGAGAGTAGTTCAGGGCCTGGGTTCTGCGCTTTATATGACCGCAGCGACAACGTGGGTGGCCTGGTTATCCAGGGGCTCGCATCGCGGTCGGGTCATGTCGCTTTATTCCGGGCTCATATTTGCCGCCACTTCCGCCGGGCCTGTTATCGGCGGCTTTAGCGCCTCAAATTTCGGCCTCCAGGCGCCGTTTTTCGTATATGGCGGCTTTGCTGTCTTAGGTTTGCTGGCTACAATTCCCTTGCGAGAGAAATCTGAGGGACATGAGGAGACGCAATCAAAGGTGCAGCTTGGGGATATTCCCGGCGTTCTGTTAAATGGCCCCTTTCTTCTTGTGAACTGCTCGGTTCTGGCGCTATTCTTTCTGCGGGGCGCTGTTCGCTCCACGCTTGTCCCGTTATACGCCTCTCTGAATCTGGGGCTATCGGAAGAAAGCATTGGTTTACTGCTGACAGTGGCCGCTGTGTTTACTTCCCTGTGCACTTATCCTTCCGGCTGGCTTTCGGATAAAGTCGGCAGGAAAATACCTATCATGGCCTGTCTCTTTTTGAGCGCGCTTGCCTCTTTTCTCATTCCGCTGCAGGGCAGCGCAGGCGGACTCGCTGCGGTTATGGCCTTTTATGGCCTTGCTACCGGCCTCCAGGGCTCCATTGCCGCCTGGCCGGCCGATATTGCGCCCAGGGATAAGCTTGGCACGGCCATGGGGGTTTACCGCGTCATCGGGGATACCGGGCTCTTCCTTGGCCCCATCGCGGTAACCTACGCGGCGGGATATACCAGCAGTCTTATGATAACAATGGAGCCTTTTTTGATACCGGCGTTTCTTGCTATTGCGGTGGGCATATTGATGATATGGGCCAGGGACCCCGCAAGGGAGAGGGGCCGCGAACAGGTTGTCAGCGCCCCTGACTAAATGGGCAGAGAAGCGAAGCCCCCTCTGCTTTTTGCTTTATCATATACCAGTTTGGCGCAGATTATGTCCTGGATGGCCAGTCCGGTTGAATCAAAGATAGTTATTTCCTCTTCGTTTTCGCGGCCTTTCTTCTTCTGAGCCACAACTTCCCCTAGCGTGCCCCGAATATCTTCGGCTTTTATTTGCCCTTTTGATAGTGGCACATTGACTTCCCCGGAGTGGCATGCCTGCGCCATATCGTCGACGTATATTTTCGCCTTTTTAAGTATCCCGGCATCTAGCTCTTGCTTTCCTTCTGCATCGGCGCCGATGGCGTTGATGTGGGTGCCGGGCGCGATATATTCCGCCGCGACGACGGGCCCCCTGGACGGGGTGGTTGTGACCAGTATATCGGCGGCGGCAGCATCCGCTACAGTTTCCGCAGGGTGCACCTTGACGTTCAGTTTTACTGACATTGCCTCGGCGAACCTCAGGCTGGCCTCCTTATGCAGGTCAAAGAC
>CAYWUK010000095.1:0-6827 GCA_964461475.1 uncultured Dehalococcoidaceae bacterium | reverse complement strand
CATATTTGGAGTATTGAAGAAATAGTCAGTTTGATTTCAAAATGATACACTACCCACTTTCAAAATAGGGTGAGCTAGAGCGGAGATAGTGCTATAATAGTGATGTAGTATAACTTTTATGCAGAGGAGAAGATAGCCGATGGATGAACTCAAGGTGTTTAGCGGCAACGCTCATCCTGCCCTGGCCCAGGAGATAGCGGAATATATGGGCATCCCTTTGGGCAAAAGGGAGGCGTTCAAGTTCAGCAACGAAAATATCTTCGTGCGTATTCTGGAGAACGTCCGTGAACGCGATGTCTTTGTCGTCCAGCCCCTCTCCTCTCCGGTCAATGACAGTCTGGTTGAACTGCTCATTATATTAGATGCCCTGAAGCGTGCATCGGCCAAGCGCATCACCGCCGTAGTCCCTTATTACGCCTATGGGCGCACCGATAAAAAAGACCAGCCCCGCGTACCCATAACCGCCAGGTTGATAGCTGACCTGCTTACCGTGGCCGGCGCCAACCGGCTGCTGACGGTTGACCTGCACGCGGAGCAGATTGAGGGCTTTTTCAGCATCCCCGTTGATGAGCTGACCGCCCTTCACCTATTGGCCAACTATTTCATCCAGAAGAAATTTGATGACTTGGTGGTGCTTGCCAGGTATATGGGTTTTTTAAAATGGGCGCGGTACGTGGGGGGGGGGCTCCAGGTGCGGGTGGCTTTTTATTGAAAAAGACGACTCGGAAATGAAGATAAGACTGAGACTCTGAATGTAATCGGCGAAGTGGAGGGCAAGGTGGCTCTCACCCTGGACGATGAGATAGATACCGCTGGCTCTCTGGTGAACGTTGTTTCCGCCCTGGAAAAGGGGGGGGTGAGGGAAATCTATTCCTGCTGCACCCATCCCATATTCTCCGGCCCGGCCGTGGAGAGGGTAGCCGCCTCTCCGATAAAAGAGTTGGTGGTAACCAATACCGTCCCCATAAAGGACGGCAGGCTGGCGGACAAGATCACTGTTTTATCCATGGCGCCCCTTCTGGGAGAAGCCATGCATCGCATACATACTGGGAAGTCCATAGGAGCATTGTTTGAAGAAGGCAGCAAAGTTGGTTGAGGTATATCGGGCGAAGGGCGAGATGGAAGCCCAGGTCATCAAGGGCCTGCTGGAGAGCCAGGGCATACCCTGCCTGCTGAGGTCTAATGCGGCGCTTTCGGTGCATATCTTCGCCGTTGACGGCATGGGCGAGGTCAAGGTTATGGTATGTGATTCTGCGGCGGAAAAAGCGAGGGAGTTGATAAAGGGATAGCATTATGTTCAAGTGGTTAGGTGGACTGGTTGATTCCAATGATAAGGAGCTGAAACGGCTGTGGCCTAAGGTAGAGCGCATTAATGCGCTTGAGCCTGAGTTTGAGAAGCTGAGCGATGCCGAGTTGCGCACCAAGACAGAAGAATTCAGGGCACGGCTTCAATCGGGCGAATCGCTTGACGAACTCCTGCCAGAGGCTTTTGCTGCCGTCCGCGAAGCTGCCAAGCTAACGATAGGGCAGCGCCATTTTGATGTGCAGTTGATGGGGGGCGTCGTCCTGCACCAGGGCAAAATCGCTGAGATGAAGACCGGCGAGGGCAAAACTCTGGTGGCTACCCTCCCCCTTTACCTCAATGCCCTTGCCGGCAAGGGCTGCCACCTGGCTACGGTTAATGATTACCTCGCCCGGCGCGACCCCTACTGGATGGGGCCTATCTACCATGCCCTGGGGGTAAAGGTAGCCAGCATTTTCCCCATGCAGACCCCCGATGAATATGCACCCGCCCGCCTCTACGACCCCGCTTACGATTCCGGCAAAGAAAATGACTCGTGGCGTCATTTCCGCCCCATATCGCGGAAAGAGGCATACCAGGCGGATATCACCTACGGCACCAGCAGCGAGTTCGGCTTTGATTACCTGCGGGACAACATGGTTATGGACCTCTCTCAATGCGTTCAGCCAGCCCTGAACTACGCCATTGTTGACGAGGTGGACAACCTCCTTGTTGATGAAGCGCGCACCCCGCTTATCATCAGCGCCCCCGCCGAGGAGTCGGCGCAGAGGTATCAGACGTTTGCCCGGCTGGTCCCACACCTGCGGGCTGAAGAAGACTACACGGTAGATGAAAAGACCCGCACCGTCGGGCTTACTGATGCGGGCATCAGCAGCATGGAAAGAATGCTGCAACGAGAGGGATTATTAAAGTCGCCCAACCTGTATGACCCGGCCAACCAGTCGCTGATTCGCTATCTGGATAGCATACTCAAGGCTTGTGTTCTATACAGGAGAGACCGCGACTATGTGGTCAAGAACGGCGAGGTCATCATCGTTGATGAGTTCACCGGTCGGTTAATGTATGGCCGGCGCTACTCTGAAGGGCTGCATCAGGCAATTGAGGCTAAAGAGCATGTCAAGGTCCATCGGGAGAGCATGACCTATGCCACCATTACCATCCAGAACTATTTCCGCATGTATGACAAGCTGGCCGGCATGACCGGCACCGCTGTCACCGAGGCGGAGGAATTTTACAAGATATATAAATTGGAAGTGACGGTCGTGCCCACCAATAAGCCGATGATTCGCCAGGACCTGAACGACCTGATTTACAAGACCGAGGATGCCAAATTCCGGGCGGTGGTGCATGAGATAAAACAGCTTCACGATGAGGGCTGCCCGATTCTCATTGGCACGGTATCCATAGAAAAGTCGGAGAAGCTGAGTGAGCTGCTTAAACGGCATGGCATTCCTCACCAGGTGCTCAATGCTAAGTACCATGAGAAGGAGGCCGGCATCATCTCTCAGGCTGGGGAGTCCGGTGCGGTGACCGTGGCCACCAATATGGCCGGGCGCGGTGTTGACATCGTGCTGGGCGGCAGCCTTGATGGACAGAATGAGCAGGAGTGGCAGAAGAAGCATGACAAAGTGGTGGCGCTGGAAGGGCTGCACGTCATAGGCACGGAGCGCCACGAAGCAAGGCGGATTGACAATCAGCTCCGGGGCAGGTCTGGGCGGCAGGGCGACCCGGGGAGCTCTCGTTTTTATGTATCCCTGGAGGATGATATCGTGCGCCGTTTCGGCGGCGACCGCATAAAGGGCTTCATGGAATGGGCGGGCATGGCTGAGGATACCCCCATTGAGAATGCCCTGATAAATAAGGCCATTACAGATGTGCAGAAGCGGGTTGAGGGCTACCATTTTGATATGCGCAAGCACCTGGTGGAATACGACGATGTGGTCAATAAGCACCGCGAGGTCATCTATGGCGAGAGAAGGAAGATTCTGAGCGGCGTAGACCTTAAGACGAATATCCTGTCAGTGGTTGAGAATGAGATAAGGGGCATGGTCGCCGCACACATTGGCGATAGCGAGTATAACCGCGATATGGCCGGCCTTGCCGCCGACATTGCCACCATCTTCCCCCTGCCCCCGACGTTCAAGTTTGATGACCTTTCCCAGATGAAGGCCGCAGAGGTTGGCGACAGGCTTGTTGAGTTGGCTGGCGCCGTTTATGAGGAGAGGGAGAAGGAAATTGAAGCCGCCAATATGCGGGTCCTGGAACGCCTGGTGATGCTTCGCATCATAGACAGCCTGTGGGTGGAGCACCTGACCATGATGGAGAATATGCGCCAGGGGATAGGGCTTCAGGCGGTAGCGCACCAAGACCCTCTTGTGGCTTATAAGAGGGAAGGCCACAGGTTTTTCCAGAACCTCATGGAGAACATCCAGCATGATGTAGTCCATACCATATACCGGGTGAGGATTGAAAAGAAAGAGCCCCCGCAGCAGGAGCCTACGCCGGTGGCCCGAGCCGCCGGGGTAGCGGGGGGCATGAGCAGGCAGAAGATTAAATCTAAGGGCGGGAAGATAGGCCGTAATGACCCTTGCCCCTGCGGCAGTGGCAAAAAGTATAAGCATTGCTGCGGAAAGTGAGCGTGATGTGAACGATGAGGAACTGGAAAAAGAGCTGAACAAAGTCTCTGAGCTGATAGCCAATCTGCCCAAGGCAAAGGGGCCTCTGCCTAAGGAGGAGAGGAGGTACAGAGAAAACCTTTCTATGCAGAAGGCTGCTTTGGAGAAGATAAAAGAGGCCAGGGAAAATAGATCAATAGATGCGGAAGTGTATAATTCTATGATTTACAGCCTGCTGACTTCCTGGTGGGGGAAGCACCCCTACCTGATGCACTTGCTGGTGAATATAAGGTTAAAGAGTTTCAGGTATATGATGTTTTAGGGGGTGGGGAGGTGCCTGCAGATGACAAACGCTGAAATCGCTGCGGCCTTTGAGGAGATTGCCGAGTTGCTCAAGCTCAAGAAAGAAAATATATTCAAGATAAGGTCTTACCAGAAGGTAGCCCGCTCTGTAAAGGAATTATCGCAGGACGTGGAGCAGCTCGCGGCGAAGGGCAGGTTAAAGGAGATACCGGGCGTGGGCAAGGCCATTGACAAGAAGCTCACTGAGCTGGTGACCACCGGGAAGCTTGATTTTTTGGATAGGCTCAGGGCTGAAGTTGCCGCAGGGGCTGGCTCAAGTTGACATAAGGTATAGGAAGCGATGGTTGACAGCGGGGTAGAATCTTCTCAATTGACCTCAGCCGGCGATGCCGCGGCCATAAAACACCTGGAGCAGGCCATCATCGTTGGTAAGCACTGGTATCTGGCCTTGCTGGAGGCCGTTGGCCTGTGGGTGAGCTCTGAGGAAGCCCACAAAGACCGCACCTATCGCTATCTTATTGATGGAGAAGCCTTCGACTGGTTGCTGCTGGCTGAGCGCCTGTGCGAGGCCGTGGATGACCTGCTGCCCGCCGACGAGAAAAATGCCCTTCTTTTCCATGGCCGCCCTCCCCTCAGCCTGAGCACGGCTGAAGTGAAAAAGCTTATCAGCGACAGCAAGTATCGCCAATACCTTAATTACTTCTACGGCATTACTGTTGAGGAGGCTTTGCTGCTGGCGGTTCAGGAGGAGATATATAAAGAGAAGTCATTATCAAGTCGCCGTGGCAAAAATGACAATGCCGATGAGGCCTATCAGCGCATATACGGCACTGGCCGCGATGTATTGCTCCAGCGCTTCAGGGAAGCGAAGGGCTATCCCCAGCTTGGCTCGATAACGCTGGATGAGCTAAAGGAGTTCACCTACTGGCTGTTTAAGTACCGGGTGGAACTATGCGAGAAGGCGAGGGTAGCCAGCGATACCAGGAAGGCGCTGGATTACCTCAACCGGCAGTGGGTGAGCAGGGGTTATATCGGTGCGCTGGTCTCTGATAAGCCATTTGCCGACTGAACCTGGCACCATCCTGTTTGGGCAGCAGTTATCAGCTTGAGCTTTCGCTTGGCGCCCTTACCGTCAGCACGAGCCTGTTCCCGTTCCGCAGCACTTTATCCGTGATGCTGCCGAAGGTCAACCGGCTGAGCCCGGTACGTCCGTGTGTGGACATGGCTATCATGCTGGCGTTTACTTCGTCGGCGGCTTTGATAATCTCATCGGCAGCGTTGCCCATGGCTACTCTGGTCTTTACGGTTGCCCCTTTCTTCCTCAGGCTGTCGGCGGCTTTTTGAAGGTATTCCTCGGCTTCTCGCCTTATCGACTCAAGTTCCTTTTCGGTGTAGGGCACCGGTGCGCTGGCCTCGCCGGCGACGACCCAGTGGGTGAGCGAGGTTATCACTTGGAGGAGGGTAATCTCAACCTTGAGCGCTGGCGATAGCTTGGAGACCAGGTCATCAATTATGGGCAGGGCTGCCTCGCCTACTTTAGAGCCATCCAGGGGGATAAGTATTCTTTCATACATTGTTTTTCCTCCTAAAGGTTGGAAGCTTGTTGTTTGAGCCTTTCCAATCTATCAGTTAAAGTATGGAGCCTCTGTTTTTCTTTGTCAATAACCGCTGCTGGCGCCCTGGTGAGAAAGTTTTTATCCCTGAGCCTGTCATCAAGGCGGACGACTTCAGCCTGGGTCTGCACTATGTCTTTCTGTAGTCGTTCCCTCTCGGCATCAAGGTCAACCATGCTTGCCATGGGGATGGCCACCTCGGCTTCCTTTAGCACCAGTGCCAGTGTCTTTTCGCTGGCGGCAGCTTCTGCCCGGTTTTCCAGGAAGGTCACCGGCCTGGCCCGGGCCAGGCTCTGGATAGCTTCGGCGTAGGGCATTATGGCTGGGGCGAGCCTTTCAGCGTAAATGCGCGCTTCAATCCAGCGGTCGCTGGCCACTTTATATTGTGCGCGGACGTTGCGGATGGAGCGTATTATCTCTATTATCGCCTCCATTATCCGCTCGGCGTCGGCGTCAACGGCAGTTGCATCGGCCTCGGGATAAGGGGCTATCATTATGGACTCGCATTCCGGCCAGTCCAGGCGCCGCTTGAGGTGCTGCCAGAGCTCCTCGGTGACAAAGGGCATGTAAGGGTGCAGCATGCGCAGCGAAGTCTCCAGCACATGTAGCATAACAGGCATGGGCGATGGCTCATTGGCGGCGGAGAGGCGGATTTTGGCGAACTCAAGATACCAGTCGCAGAACTCGCCCCAGATGAAATCGTGGAGCTGGCGCTGGGCTTCGCCGAACTGGAATTCCTCCATCAGGCTGGTTACTCCCGATACGGTGCGACTGAGGCGACTGAGAATCCAGCGGTCTTCCAGCCGGAGCGCTCCTGGCTTTATTTCCCTTTCAATTTCGCCTGTTCCCAGGCTCCTGACGACGAAACGGGTGGCGTTCCACAGCTTATTGGCGAAGTTGCGGCCGGCCTCCAGCTTGGCCGCCGTCAGCTTGAGGTCGTTGCCGGGGGCGGTGCCGGTGGAGACGGCAAAGCGCAGGGCGTCCGTGCCGTAT
>CAYWUK010000094.1:0-6883 GCA_964461475.1 uncultured Dehalococcoidaceae bacterium | reverse complement strand
GCCCTATGTAGAATTCGGCTGTCTGCCCACCATTATCGGCAGCATGCCCCATAAAGACGCGAAGAAGGCCTGCTCGCTGCTGGGCCGCTATCTAAAGGATGTCCCGGCCTGGCCGCAGTTGCCGCGGCGCTCTTTCCTGGAGAACATGTACGCGCAGTTCAGCGAAGGCTTCCCCGGCGTGGTGCTCGGCGATGACAGGATTTACGTTGACCGCTCCCAGGACCTGCAAAAGCCTCTGGAAGAACTGTATACCGCTTATCTGGCCGATGATTTTGATAAGTACCCGGTCGGCGCGGACTATGCTGCCGGCCTTTACGAGTTCCTATCGGAGGCGAAGCTGGCGCCGCTGGCGGTAAAGGGGCAAATCACCGGCCCACTCACCTGGGGGCTGACCGTGACCGATAACGAGCGTAAGGCGATACTCCATGACGAGCTGCTCGGCGATGCAGTGAGCAAACTGCTCAAGCTGAAGGCGGGCTGGCAGGAAAAGCAGCTACGGCAAATCTCAAAAAATACCATCATCTTCGTTGACGAGCCATATATGTCCGCCTATGGCTCACCGGCAGCCAGCGGCGCCTTTTCTTCGTCGGATAAGGTGGTCAGCATGCTGGACGAGGTATTCGATGGCATCAGCGGCCTGAAGGGGCTGCACTGCTGCGGCAACACGGACTGGTCGGTGCTGCTCAAGACTGGCCTGGATATACTCAGCTTTGATGCCTACAACTTCGCCCAGTCGCTCAGCCTCTATCCTGCCGAAGTTAAGAAATTCCTGGACAGGCAAGGGACGGTCGCCTGGGGCATCGTCCCCAACGACGAAGAATCGCTGGCAATGGAGTCGGCGGCCAGCCTTAAAGACCGCCTGGAAGAAGCGATGGCGCCTTTCACCAGGAAGGGCGTTCCTTTTCGCCAGTTGCTCGCTCAGGGGATACTCACGCCGAGCTGCGGGCTGGCGTCGCTATCCAGCGAAGAGGCGGCTGAGCGCGTCCTGGAACTGCTGACCGGGCTATCGGAGACGATAAGAAAGCGCCATCTATAAAGAGTCCGCCGTAGATTGATGGGGAAAAGGATTGCCAATGGAGTGCAAGATTGAAGCCACCAGGGCGAAATGCAACTGCACCTACGAGCCGTGCGCCCGCAAGGGCAAGTGCTGCGACTGCATTGCTTATCACCTGAAATTTGATGAGCTCCCCGCCTGCGTCTTCCCTGACGACGTTGAAAAGACATACGACCGCTCCTTTGCTCGCTTTGTCGCCGTCTTTGAAGCCGGCGGTGGTAAAAGAAGTTGATTTGAGTTATATTACTACTGATGAATAAAACGAGAAGGGTCGCCACCCTAAAGCATCGGCGAAAAGCGAAGGAACTGAAGGAAAAGAGCAAGGCAGCAGCGCAGTCCAGGAAGGCATAGCTTCACCCTTTGGGTAAAGGCTGCGGAGCGTCGCATCCTTCAGCATATCATTTCCTCAAAAATTGATTAGAGCAGAGGCGAAGTTCATGGCGGAACTGCCGGAAATGATTCAGGCGCTGCTCAACCTCAGGGCCTACCCGGAGCCGTCTGACACGGTGGAGCTGGTGCAGACGCAGATGTCCTTTATCCTGCTGGCCGGCGAATATGTTTACAAGATAAAGAAGCCGGTAAACCTGGGCTACCTGGACTATACCACCCTGGAAAAACGCCGTTTCTACTGTCGGCAGGAAGTTGAGCTCAACCGCAGGGTATGCCCTGATGCCTATTTGGGCGTGGTGTCGGTAATCAAGGGTGGGGATGGCTTCTTTATTGCCGATGAGGGCGAAGGCCTGGAATACGCCGTGAAGATGCGCCGCCTTCCCCAGCAGGCCATGATGGATAACCTTCTGCGCGAAGATAAGATGTCGCCGCAGATGCTGGGCAAGGTGGCGGAGAAGCTGGCTGCCTTCCACCATGAAGCGGAGACGAACGAGAGCATCAGCGCCTTTGGCGACATTTTAACCATCATCCAGAATACCAAGGAGAACTTCACCCAGACCGAGAAATATATCGGCGTCACCGTATCGCGCGGGCAGTATGATGCCATAAAGTCTTACAGCAGCCGCTTCCTCGGCGCCAATACCGCGCTTTTCAAGGAACGGGTGGCCGATGGCCGCATAAGGGACTGCCATGGCGACCTCCATGCCGCCCATATCTGCTTCTGCGACGACATCTGCATTTATGACTGCATCGAGTTCAATGACCGCTTCCGCTACTGCGACGTCGCCTCCGAGGTTGCCTTTCTCGCCATGGACTTAGACCATTACAAAAGGGCAGACCTCTCCGGCCACTTCGTTGATGCCTATGTGGAGCAGAGCCGCGATGATGAACTGAAGCAGCTTCTTGGTTTTTATAAATGCTACCGAGCATATGTGCGGGGCAAGGTGGGGAGCTTCAAATATGATGACCCCTATATCTCTCAGGAGGAAAGGGAGAAGGTCCTGGCTGAGGCCAGGGGCTACTTTGAGCTTGCCGAGTCTTATATATAGCGGGCCAAAATGCCGTTATAATTTATTCGTGGAGACAGTATATTGAAAGAGCCTTTTACTAGATTCGTAGAGGCCGAATTGGGCGCCCGCTTTTTGCTCATCACCTGCGGTCTTCCCGGCACCTGGAAGACGGAGACGGCGGAGGAAGTGGCAGGGATTAAGGGCTTCCCCCTGCTCCGCTCCGATCTCATCCGCCTTGAGGTGCTCAAGGGGCAGGATGTCTTTGATGAAAAAGTGGCGTCCAATATGGGCAAGCGGACTCAGGTCTACGACGAGATGTTCAGGCAGGCGGATGAGAGCCTGCAAAAAACTGGCGGCGCGGTGCTGGATGCCACCTTTGTCAGCCAGGAGCTGCGCCGGCGCGCCGCGGCCATAGCGGCTAAACACAGGATGCCACTCGTCATCATGCAGACCGATTGCCCGCAGGAGATATCCATTGAGAGGATTACAAAGCGGACAAGGGAGGACTACGTATCGAATGCGCTTACGGAGCAGGCTTATTTCAACAACAAGAAACGCTTCGAGCAGGTGGATTTAGATGATTTAAAAACCCTGTACCCGGGCCTTGATATCATCCATCTTATCGTTGATACCTGTCATGAATCGCGCCAGGACTGGCGTATCATCGGCATGGAGAGAAGATAGAATTATAAACGGCGAAAATCCTGTTGCCCTCGAATAATGTTGGAGGTCTTTTGAAATGAAATTCGACCCGGTTAATCTGGACTGGAAAGGCGCTCATGATTTGGTGGCGGCCATCGTGGTGCCGCGCCCCATTGCTCTGATTTCAACCATCGGCCAGGACGGCGTGTTGAACGTCGCCCCATTCAGCTTCTTCTGTCCGGTGGCGGTAAAGCCGATGCTCATCGGGTTCAACGTCGGCTGGAAGAGGGATGGCAGTAAGAAGGACACCCTGGTGAATATTGAATTCTCCGGAGATTTCGTGATTAGCGTCGTCACCGAGGAGATGGCCGAGGCCATGAACAAGACCTCCGCGCCGTACCCCAGCCATGTGGACGAGTTCAAGGAGGCCGGGCTGACCCCGCTGCAGGCCGACCTGGTAAAGCCGCCGCTGGTGGCCGAATCGCCGATAAATATGGAATGCCGCGCGGTGCAAATACTGGTCTTTGGCGATGCGCCCCGGCGCGCCAGCTTCATCTTCGGCGAGGTGCTTCGGGTGCATATTAAAGATGAGCTATATGCCGAAGAGGACTTTGTGGATATGTCCAGGCTGAAGGCCATCGCCCGCATGGCTGACGAGATTTATTGCCGCACGTCGGATACATTTAAAATGAAGCAGCCGAGATAGGCGTGACCTAGGTATTTTCTCCCTGATAAATCCCCCGGTATCCTTCGGTATCCCCTGTCAACTGGAAAAAGACGAGCTGCAGGATTCTGGCATTTCTCTGCAAGCGAAATCCCAGCGGATTATATACCACCAGGAGCGACTCGGAACGGCCGGAATAGCCGGCATCCCACACCGCCGTATTTATGGTGACGCCGCAGCGGAGCAGGCTGGACCTGGGCGTGGCCATCGCCATAACATTTTTAGGCAGGTGCACAACCTCGTTATAGATAACCGTATAAATGCCGGGAATAAGGTCGATGAAGCCGAGGCCATCAAAGACGAGCGGGGATAAATCGGATACCCTTCTCTGGCTGTTACTGTCCGCTATCTGTCCAGCCGATTGCAGCATGGCCACATCGCGCAGGGTAAGGTCAAAGCCGTTGGCCTGAAGCTGTTGCTCAAGGTCAATCCAGCCTTCCACCAGCGGAGGCTTCCGCTTCAGCAGCCGGGATATGTCCTGTTTAGATAGTACTGTCATAATTGGTAGCTATTTATATTCTGAATTATATTATTAACCAGTATACACTTTTGGACTGGACTTGGTAAGCTGCTATTTCCTGAAATTAAGATTATGGGGAATTGCTTAAATGCGCAATAGAGTATTGACGCAGTTGCGCAAATGCGCTATAATTCTACCGAAGAAAGCGGGTGAAACATGTCGGTCATCTGTATCGCCAACCAGAAGGGTGGGGTAGGCAAAACAACCACGGCGGCGGCCCTTGCCGACGGCCTGAGCAGGCATGATAAAAGGGTATTGCTCGTCGATTGGGACTCGCAGGCCAGCCTCACCATCGCCACGGGGGGCAACCCGGAGAGCTTCCAGCGCACCGGGTACAGCGTCCTCGCTGCCGTTATCAGGGGCAAGAGCAGCCCAACTATCCGTGACGTTATCGTCCCGACCAGCAGCCCCGGCGTTGACATCGTTCCGGCCAACGTGGAGCTGGCGCAGGCCGAGCTTGACCTGGTGGGGACGCTCAGCCGGGAGATGGTGCTGAAAGAGATTATAAAACCGGTGCGCAATATTTATGACTATATCCTTATTGATTGCCTGCCCAGCCTGGGGCTTTTGACCATCAATGCCCTGTGCGCCGCCGACAAGGTGCTCATACCGCTTCAGGCCGACTTCCTGGCGATGAAGGGGCTTACGCTTTTGCTGGACACCGTCATCCGGGTTAAGGACAGGCTCAACCCGTCCCTGGAGATTGCCGGCATATTGTTTACCATGACCCATCCCCGCGCCCTGCACAGCAAAGAAGTGATAGAGGTCACGCGAAGGGCTTTCGGCAACAGGATAAAGGTATTTGATGTTTTAGTACCTATCAGCGTCAGGTTCAAAGAAGCCCCGGCAGCGGGGAAGTCAATCCTGACCTATGCCCCCAGTTCCGATGGGGCTGGTGCTTATAGATTGCTCGTGGAAGAGGTGATGAAAAATGAAAAGGGCTAGCATAACTGAGGAGCTTGCTTACGGGAGTGCGCTGGACCGACTTACCGGCTCCGATAGGCCGGTGCCCGTGAAAAAGCGCGAGACGGTTGCACCGGCGGAGACAACCGTGGAGACAACCATGATTAAGCTGTCCGTGTTTTTGAACCGCGAGGAAGATGCCTATCTGGAAGACTTATCCTCGACGGCCAAGTTCAGCGGCGGCAGGAAGCTCAGTAAGACCAGGCTCATCGAGGCCATGGTGCGGGCTTTCCGCACCACCAAGCTTGACGTCCGCGGCGTCAAGACCGATGAGGAACTACTCAAAAGAGTAAATGCGCAATTGCGTTAATGAGCAAATGCGTATAATAACCCGGCTTTCACCTGGTCAACCTTCGCCGCATGGTGACCAGCGATATGGAAAAGAACAGGGCAGCAAACAGGATGATGATGGCCAGCGCCAGCAGCAGGTTGAGTTGAAATTCGCCGTTGAACAGGGCCCGGGTAATTTGGACCACCGGCGCCAGCGGGATTATCCAGCTTATCCTTTGCACTACTTCCGGGAAGGCGGACAGAGGGAAGAATACCCCGCTGAAGAAGAACATAGGTGTTACGAAAAGGGTGAAGAAGTAGTTGAAGCTGTAAATCGCCGGGACGATAGAGGTGTAGAACAGGGCGAGGGAGGCGAACATTATCCCCTCCAGAAAAGAAACAACGGGAATGAGCAGCGCCCACGGCGAATGCACCAGTTGAAAGGCGGCGACGACAGCAAGGACAGCGATTGAGGTAAGAAAGGAGCGGGTGGCCCCCCAGAAGATTTCGCCAGCGATTATATCCTCCACGTTGAGCGGCGTGGCCAGGATGGCATCATAGGTATTCTGGTATTCCATCCTGACGAAGCTGCCGTAGGTGCACTCAAAGACGGCGCTGAACATGGCGTAGCTGGCGATTATGCCCGGCGCAATGAACACGATGTAGCTCGGCCCGTTTTCCAGGTTGACGTAAGCCCCCAGTCCCAGTCCCATGGCCAGCAGGATGATGACCGGCTCGGCGATAAAGCCGGGGGCCTCGGAATGCCAGAGACGAAAGAAGACATCCCGGTTGCGCTGCCAGACGCGTATAAAGCGCCATGATGGAAGTTTCATTCTATGAGCAACCTCCCCGTAAGCTTGAAGAAGACGTCTTCCAGCGTGGCGCGCCTGGGCCTGCCCGGAAGGCCCGCCATTTTGGCCTCCAGTTCATCATCAAAGTGGAAGACCTGGACTGTTCCGTCGGTCACCTCAAATTCGTGTCCTTGCTTCTTCAATTCCCCGATGATTTTCTCCCGCTCGCCTGGCGCCAGTTCAATCTCCCATATCCTCTCGCCCACAAATCTGGAGATTAGCTTTTGCGGGGTATCAACTACCAGTATGTGGCCCAGGTGTATTATCGCTATGCGGTCGCAGAGGAGAGCGGCTTCCTCCATGTTCTGGGTACATAATAGCTGAGTGACCCCCTGCGATTTCAGCGCCTTCAGCTTCTGCCAGACCAGATACCTCGCCTGCGGGTCCAGGCCGATTGACGGCTCATCAAGGATGATGATTCTGGGCTGGTTTATCAGCCCGCGTGCTATCAGCAGACGT
>CAYWUK010000093.1:0-6993 GCA_964461475.1 uncultured Dehalococcoidaceae bacterium | reverse complement strand
CTGCGACCACGGGGCACACGGGTCGTCGTCGACAAGGTGCAACTCGAACCCATTGGTAGTGAGCGCGTCGATATCGAAGAACTGGCCCGGGTACTCCGTATCCGTCTGGTCCAAACGCTGGTAGGCGAAGTCGATGCGCTGGTGGGTCATGATCGGCCTCATCCCGACGAGCGCCGAGCCTATGGCCACGCCGGTCATGGCGTTTTCCGAGGCGGGCATATCCATGACCCGCTCTCCACCGTATTTCTCTTGCAGGCCCAGGGTGCTGCCGAAGATGCCCTTGGGGTCGGGCACGCCCAGTCCCATGATATAGACCGCCGGATCAGCGGCCATGCAGAGGTCAATGGCTTCGTTGATGGCCTGGAAAAACTTTAGCTCTCTCATATCCTCCCCGTGCCCTACGGCGCGTAGATATCTTCCATTAGCTCTTTCCCCTCCGGGAAGGGGCTTTCTTTGGCAAAAGCGACGGCATCCGCTATTTCAACCTCAATATCTTTCGCCATGTCTTCAATATCCCGGTCGTCAAGGGCGCCTTCTTTGAGCAGGCGCTCGGTCAATGTTTCAATCGGGCAGTGCTGCTTCCATTCCTGGAACTCGCTCTCGCTGCGGTAGCCGAGGCCGTTGTCGTAATTGGGGCCGCAGTGCTCCCGCCAGCGGTAGGTCTTGAACTCAAGGAAGGTGGGGCCGCCGCCGTGTTTGGCTTTGTGTGCTGCCCCGTCCGCCAGCCGGTAGACCTCAAGGACATCATTGCCGTCGCCCTGATGGCTCTCCACGCCGTGTCCCTCGGCCATGCGGAATATCTCCCTGCCCTCGGGCTGGCGGACGGATAACGGGGAGTACACCGAGTACAGGTTGTTCTCGCAGACGAAGATGACCGGCAGTTTCTTGAGGGCGGCGAAGTTGAGGCTTTCGTGGAAAACGCCTTCCTCCGTGGCGGCGTCGCCGAAGAAGACCGCCGTCATGCGCTTCTCGCCGCGCATCTGTGCTCCCATTGCGGCCCCGACGGCGATGGGTATGGTGCTGCCCACTATCGGCGTGGCACCGAGGAAACCCGCAGAGAGGTCCACCAGGTGCATTGAGCCGCCCTTGCCCCGCGAGCAGCCGGTGGCCTTACCGTATAGCTCGGCCATCATCGCACTGAGGTTTCCGCCCTTGGCCAGGTAATGCCCGTGCGAGCGGTGGCCGCTCAGCACGTAGTCGTTCGGGGACAGGTTGGCGCACACGCCCACGGCTACGGCCTCTTCCCCGATGCAGAGGTGGGTGGGGCATCTCATCTCTTCCTCCGGATAGAGCTCGGCAATCTTCTCCTCAACCATGCGGATGCGCAGCAGTTGTTTATAGAGCGACCTGTATTTTTCTTTTGGCAGGCTGGGAGTATGCACTTCTCCTCCGGATTATTTGAGTTTCTTGGCCAGCATCAGCTTTACGTTGTAATAGCGAATATCGTTCATTGGGTCGGGGATTTTGCCCGCTTTGAAGGCGTCGCGGAGGTCTTGTATGCCTTCCTCGATGGTATGTTTCGGCTCAAATCCCAGTTCGCGCTTAATCTTCTCCGATGAGATGTGATATGAGCGGTTATCGCTGCTGGCGGTGGTGGTTATCTCCACGCCATCTTCGCCCACCACCCCCTTCACCATCTCGGCAATCTCCATGACCCTGTGGTTTTCGTATCCGGCATTGAATATCTTGCCGGCTATCTTTTCGGTGGGCATCTCCAGAAGCTGTATATAGAGGTCGGTCACATCTTCAATATGGATGTTTGGTCGTTTTTGCTGTCCGCCGAACACGGTGATTCGGCCGGTGTTGACCGCCAGATTGGTCAGGATGTTTACGGCGAGGTCAAGCCTCAGGCGGGGGGAATAGCCGCAGACGGTGGCCGGGCGGAGCACCACCGTGGTGAAATCGGGCGACTGCTCTTTGAGCAATACCTCCTCGCATAGTGCCTTGTATTTGGAGTAGTCCGTAAGCGGCTTCAGGGGCAGGTCTTCGGTGACGTTCTCCTCTTCCTTGATGCCGTACACGCTGGAGGTTGATGCGTAAATGAAGCGCTTAACCCCGCTTTTTTTGGCCACCGCAACGAGGTCAAGGAAAGCGTCGTAATTTATGGACTTGCCCAGTTGTGGGTCAAGCTCGAAGCTGGGGTCGTTGGAGATGCAGGCCAGGTGAATTACGGCGTCAGTGCCGGGCATTACCTTCTGCAGGAGGGCTCTGTCCCTGATGTCGCCCTTTATCTGCTCCAGGTTGGGGTTGCCCTTGACGGCGTCCAGGACGTCGTCTCCGTAGAGATAGAGGTCAAGGACCTTTACCTGATAGCCTTTAGCCAGCAGCTTGGGCACCAGCACTGCGCCGACATAGCCCGCGCCGCCGGTAACCAGAACTTTTTTTATAGGTTTCATCAGCTTACATCCCTCTACTTCATTAGCGATACGATATGCTTGAACAAGGCCGCGCGCTCAATCGATGTGCGGTTGCCCACCACCGCCGCCGCCTCGGCGCCGACCACGTTGCCGATGAAGCCCACGATTTCCATCGGCGCGTTCTGCGCCACGACCAGCGATGTTATGGAGAGGAAGGCATCGCCCAGGCCTATGCGGTCCACAACCTTGCTGGCGAACGCGGGGACCTCGCTGAAGCCCTCGCCTTCGCGGTAGCAGAGGCAGCCATACTTGCCGCGCGTCACCACGAATTGCTTGAATTCCGTTTTCTGAGCGGCGTTAAATACCAATTCCCGGAGGTCAGCCCGCCGTTCCCTGGCATCCAGCCTCATCTCGTGTTCAGCGACGCAGAAGAAATCAGCCCGGGGGTATTTTGATATGGTGTTAAACCCCCTGTTGCCGGCATTGGCCTGGGTGTTTACCGCCAGGAAACGCGCCTGGCGGCACAGGATGTCAATGGCCTCCCTGCTCATAATGCCGTGGCCATAGTCGGTTACAATGACGATGTCATAGCGGGGGAGTATCTCCTGCAACCTGGCGCAAAATTCTTTGTTCTCCGCCTCGTCCAGTTCTTCGTCATTCATGACGTAAACTTCAATGAGCTTGGTCAGCAGGTAGCTTTCAATGAGTCGGCGCTTGACGATGGTGGGCGAGTCTTTCTTGTATAAAAACATTTTATCAACGTTGCCCTTAACGTGCTGCCGGATGAATTCTTCCTGTGGCTCTTCCTTCCCCAGGAAAGTGAGCAGCCCCACGCTGTCGCAGAAGCTGGCCACATGGTTGCCGACTGCCAGGATGCCTCCGGCGAATTTCTCATTGGAGAGGTATCTCACCGCGAGCACTGGCTCCTTGGCCGACTTCCCGATTTGCTCGCAGTACTGGTAGTCATCAATGATGGTCTCGCCGACGACGAGCGCTTTCAGCGGGCGCGCATTTTCCAGGTAGCCTAGGACTTCGTCAGTGGAATACCGTTTGGAGAAATCGCTCAGGTACTCGCTGACCTCCTCGGGGAATGCCGACATGTATTTGTTGATGAGGCCTGACGAGCTGAAGGTGATATCATCGGTGAAGGCAATCTCGCCGCCAACCGATTTAATCGCCGCCTCTTCGTCAATGATTTTCCCCGTGTAATCTTTGTGGGCGTCCCTGTATTCGATGCCCTTGGCGTAGATATCCGGCTTGAGCAGCTTTATCGTATCCACCGCCGTGGGCCATTTGTTGATGGCCACGTAATCAACGCAGCCCAGGGCGGCGATGTCGGCAGCGCGCAGGGCCTCGCTGAAGGCGGGACGGTGCGGCCCCTTATTGACGTACCTGTCCGGTGTTACTGTAACCACCAGGATATCCCCCAGGCTCCCGGCCTGCTCCAGGTGGCGAATGTGCCCGATGTGCAGCAGGTCAAAGACTCCGTGACATTGCACTATCTTTTTACTTTTGGCTTTAAGCGAAGCGGCGATCTCCGCCAGCTCTTCAATCGTTTTTATTTTATCTTTTGTCCCTCTATTATTAGGCTGGGTCATAAGGTAATTACCTCCTTGGCGAGTCGCTCAGATGGGCGAACCAGTCTTGCGTGGCTTCGGCTATGGATTCCTCGTCCCACAAGGGGGCGTCCCGCCAGCGGTCTATGTTGTCCAGCATGATGCGCACGCCCTCTTCAAAGCTGACCTTCGGCTGCCAGCCCAGCGCCCGTTTTATCTTGCTTATATCGGCGAAGGTGCAGTCCGGCTCGCCGGGCCGCTTCGGTATATATATCACCTCGCCGCCCAGCAGCTCCACCAGGTGGTTGATGCTGTATGTGCCGCCTGAGCCGACGTTGAATATCTCGCCTGATATTTGCGATTCAGCCGCTTGCACCAGTGCCTCTACCGCGTCTGTAACAAAGGTGAAGTCGCGCGTCTGGGTGCCATCCCCGACGACGGTGAACGGCTTGTCGGCCAGCTTTTGCGCCAGGAATACGCCGAAGACGGCCCCATATGCGCCGGTCGTCCTTGAGCGCGGGCCGAACACGTTGAAAAACCGCAGCGAGAGGCACGGCAACTGGTACACTTTGTTCCAGTGCAGCATATATTGCTCGCCGAGATATTTGGTGAGGGCGTAAGGGTACATTGTTCTGATGGGCGCCGTTTCCGGGGTGGGAAACAAGTCCGGGATTCCGTAACAGGAGGCTGACGCGGCATATATGAAGCGCCTGACCCCGCTGCGGCGTGCCGCTTCAAGGACGGCGACGGTGCCGTCAACATTTGCCTTGTGGTACCTCAGCGGCTGCTGGATTGAGGGCACGATGTCCGCCAGAGCAGCCAGGTGGAAGACCCATTCAGCACCGTCAAAGTGATTTCTGATTTCGTCATAGTTGGAGACGTCTATCTTATTAATGGTCAGACGCCTGTTATCCTTAACGTGCGCCAGGTTCTCTATACGGCCGCTGGACATGTCATCCAGCACCAGCACATCATGGCCGTCCCTGAGCAAGCGGTCCACCAGATGGCTGCCGATGAAGCCTGCGCCGCCGGTGACTATGACCTTTCTGTAAGAAGTCATTCAGTCCTTCCCCTTTTAAGCGGTTCCCCGATTACCCACATATGAAACTTTTGTACTTTAATTACCTTTTTCTCCCCCAGAAAGCGTAAGTGGTCAAATGCCTCGGGTATTCGGTGAATACTTCATATCCATATTCTTTAAGCGTTGTCTCAATCGCCTCACAAGTTCGTTTTCCGGGCTCAAGATGACTGGCATGGTACGAAGCTATGGCGAAGACGGGGTGAAAACGGGTGATAGTTTCTCTGGCTCCTTCGATTGCTTCTATTTCTGAGCCCTCAATGTCCATTTTTATAAAATCAACTTTGCTTAGTTGTAATCTATTCACGATGTCATCTACGGTTGTTGTCCTTAGTTGATAAATCCTTTCCGATTGCTCTCCTTCGTCTGCAAGATACCAGTCATCGGTTAGCTTGAAATTTTGCAGCCCTGTCGTGTTGAACAGGGCCTCTTCCAGAACAACAACGTTATCCAGACCATTAAGTGTGACGTTCTTCTTCAATAAATTGTGAGTTGGTGCCACAGGTTCCAGCGCAATTACTTTCCCCTTGCTACCTACCATAAGTGCGAATGGCAGTGTTGTGTCTCCCCAATATGCGCCGGCATCAATAATAACGTCTCCGGGCTTGGGTTTATAATGTTTCAAATATCCCCATATTTCGGCATTGCGTATATAGAGCGATTGGGTTATTTGCTTATAAGAGCCTTTATTGCAACGTTCCAGATGGGACATTGGCACAACATCACCACCGAATTCAGAGGTGATAGCGATATCATACTTGGCTATCTTGAATCTGTACTTGCCTATATCTATATCGTTATATTTTCCCGTTTCAACTACCAAAAAATCTCTATGCTCCTCAACTTTTATTGATTTTGAATCTTTCCGATATCTGCGAATGTTACTTACATAGGTGTTTATATTTAAATAACTTCTATACAACCTCATTGCTATGAGTATTCTTCTCAATACAAGTCTTAGACTTTTGGGCAAAAGCATTATTTATCTCCTCTTGTTTTAGAGTATTAAATTTAATGCTATTTAGATTTTACCCACATATCGGTAACCATCTGGCTCTACGTTTTCCGCTTTGCGGGTCTTGTTTAGAAAACTACATAGCGCCTTGCCATATTGTAAAAAGCGTTCGGATATCAGGATAGAACCTCTTTTAAAGCACCATAATATGCCCTTTTCTTTCAACTTTGAAGTCATCAATGTAATAGTGCTGTTTGCTGATGTCTTTGCCTTACCTCTTTCATCGGCTAGTTTATGGCCGGACGGCGAGCCTGTCCATGGCTTTCTGCTGGATGACAATATTGCCTTCTGTGCCTTTCTATAGGGCTGCCATAGATTGGCGTCTCTATACTGGGCTTGCACTGGTATCTTGTCCCACGTTGAGGATGGCCCTTTTTCTGCCAGTACCACCACCATCTGAATGCGGCTTGAGCGGAGGTGAGCGTATGTATCTGTCCCCTTGAATTCATAGAAATCCCATAGTTCACCTTGAGAAATAGCATCAACTTCGGCAATATAAACCTTGCAGTCGGCAAATTGATTCAAGATATAGTAGTCATAAAAGAGGTCGGGACCAAAGGAGATGTATGTCGTTCCGGTAAAATTTGAAGCCGCATTCCACTGGAAAATCCTGCCGCCCGGTTTCAGTAACCTTACCACATTTTCAAATGCCAGGCGCACATCAAGTAGATGGTCAAACGTTCCTCCATCAATGATGAAGTCAAATTGCTCATACAGCGATTCCGGTATTGGTCTGTTTAAATCATGTATAATGTCAGCTTTTTCATATTCGCTAACATCCATAGACAGTATATCGTTGATGCCGAGAAGTTTGAAGAAGGTCTTATCATCAATGAATCCTGTTTCCTTTCCTAAGCGGGTGTCCTGGTCATAAGCAAGTTCTATCTCCTCAAGGATACTCTTAGGTATTTTGTATCCTTCTTGCTCCAGTATTTGAATGACTTGCTCATATGTCGCGCGTATCGTTTGGCGACCAAGGGTCAATAC
>CAYWUK010000092.1:0-7013 GCA_964461475.1 uncultured Dehalococcoidaceae bacterium | reverse complement strand
ACGCTCGTTCTTGTAGTGCATGGGGATAATCACTGCTGGCTTAAGGCGGTCGGCGGTAGCGCTGGCCGTCTTGGCGCCGATGGTGTAATATCCCCCTATGGGAATGAGCAGCACGCCCGCCTTGCCAATATCGGCTACCTGTTCATCACTCAGGGCGTGGCCGAGGTCGCCAAGATGGCATATATTCACCCCGTCCACCGCGAAGCACATTATGGTGTTGGCGCCGCGTTGTGTGCCTGAGGCGCTATCGTGAAAGACGGGTACCGCCCTGAACTTAATCCCCTTCGCTTCGGCCGTCGTCCTGACCACGGTTGGTTTGCCCCGAACCGCGGCGATGTTGTTATGATCGTAGTGGTCGTGGCTTACCGTGACGATGTCGGCCGGCTCGTTTATATCGCCGTAATGCAGGAAGTTAGTTTGTTTATACGGGTCGGTGATTATCCTGGTCCCGTCGTCTGCGGTAATAAGGAAGGCGGCGTGTCCCAGCCACTTGATTTTCATTTTTAGCCTCCTGCTTTATTTTTATTCTCGGCGAGAGAAATGGCGAAGTTCACTAGGGTGCGCACCGGCACGCCGGTAGCCCCTTTGACCAGGTAGCCGCGCTTCTTTTCGCTCTCGCTGGGCCCGGCGATGTCTATGTGCACCCATGGCGTGTGGTTAATGAACTCGGCGAGGAACTTGGCGGCGGTGATTGCCCCGCCGTACCTGTTGCCCACGTTTTTAATATCGGCCACATCGCTTTTAATCATCTCTTCGTATTCTTCGTACATCGGAAGCTGCCAGATGCGTTCGCCGGCCTCGGCGCCCGCAGCTATCACCCCGTCCAACATTCGCTGGTTATTGGTGAAGCCGCCGCTGCAAACGTCGCCCAGAGCGACGCGGCAGGCCCCGGTGAGCGTAGCCACGTCAATTATGGCCTTAACTCCCTGTTTCCTGGCGTAAGACAGGGCATCGGCCAGGATAAGCCGCCCTTCGGCGTCGGTGTTGACCACCTCAATGGTCTTGCCGTTCATGGCGGTGACGATGTCCCCCGGCTTGATGGCGCTGCCGCTGGGCAGGTTTTCCGTTGCCGGTATAATCGCCGTGACGTTGATTTTTGGTTTGAGCTGGGCGATGGCGGCCAGGGCTGCCATGACCGAGGCGCCCCCGGCCATATCTCCCTTCATCTCCGACATCTTCTCAGACGGCTTCAGCGATATGCCCCCCGAATCAAAGGTTATCCCCTTGCCCACCAGCGCCAGGTCAATTCCGCCTGAACCTTTACCGCGATAATTCAGGATGATGAATTTAGGCGGCTGCTGGCTCCCCTGGGCGACGCCCAGCAACGCCCCCATGCCCAGCTCTGCCATCTGCTCCTTCTCAAGCACGTTTGCTTCAAGCCCGTAGCTCTCGGCCAGTTTCTTCGCTGCCTCGGCCATGTGGCTGGGCGTCATGTAGTTGGCCGGCTCGTTGACCAGGTCTCGCGCCAGGTTGGCGGCCTCGGCCAGTATTTTACCCCTGCCGCTGCTCCGCTCAAGGGCAGGCCTGGCCTCTTTGGCGCCGACTATTGTGAGCTGTTTGATTTCTTTGTTGTTGTCCTCGTCCTTTTTGGTCATGTATTTGCGGAAAGTATATAGGCCGAGGATAGCCCCCTCGGTTACCGCCTGGGCGGCGCTTTCGATGCTGATGCCGTTTATCCCCGCTCCATGCGCGCTGCTGGCGATGTCGTCCACGCCTTTCGAGCGCAGCAGGCGGCAGGCCTCCGCCATCGCGCCGCGGACCTTGTCGGTGGTGAGTTCCTTTTGTTTGCCCAGGCCTACGACCGCCACCCTGGCTGCCGCCAGCTTGCCCAGGCTGTGAACGAGCGTGATTTCGTTGAGCTTGCCCTTGATTTCGCCGCTTTTGAGCAGCTGTGAGACAGCGCCGGACAGGGCTTTATCCGCGGCGGCTATATCGCCGCTGAGCGCCTTTGTGCCCTCAAAGACGTTGATGATTATTGCGCCGGCCTTGACAGCGCTGATTTCGCCGCTTGTAACCTTAATCTTCATTGAATGAAACTCCTTCTATCTTTTTGTTTCTCTTACAATTTTATTGAGGACGGGGACGATGTCCTGCGAGGTGTCCACGACGTAGTGGTGGCGCTGGATTGTCTGGACTGCGGGCTTCATCTTCTGGTAGACCTGCCAGTCTGCGTCCGAATTTTCCTCCGGATTTTTCCTTTCAGCCCTGTTTTTAAGCCTTTCCTGCACGACCTCGGCAGGCGCCTCCACCCGCGCCAGTATCAGCCTGGCGTTCAGACGGCTGGCGATGTTGTACAGGCGCTCGCGGTATCGCTCTGAAAGGTTGGTGGCATCCAGGATGAGGGATATCCCTCGCTTGAGGAGACCTTCTATGAGGCTGTAGATAGCTTGAAAGAGGCGTGAACTTTCCTCCGGAGCGTAAGATGGGGAAGGGAACAGTGCCTTGCGCAGGGCATCGCTCTCCAGGATGAGGAAAGGCAGCCTCTCGGCGAGCTTATTGCAGAAGTAAGTCTTTCCCGTTCCCGGCAGGCCGCTGACGACGATTAATACGGGCTCTGCCTCTGCCTCGGGAAGTACCCCCAGGCTTCTGGACAGCAGCCGGGCGTCAGCAGCGACCCGGGCATCTTCCATGCTTTGATTATAGAACGTTCGACCTCTTTTCGCTAGAGGGTGGGGGGATTTTGGCGCTACTCTCCACTGTGAAAAGCCACGCCGAAAAGGCCTGGCCCGGTATGTACCCCCATCACCGGGGTGAACTCGGTGATGAATAGCTCACTGCAATCAAACAGGGAAGCAATTTTATTTCTGAGTAATTTGGCCTGCTCCGGGGCGGCGGCATGCATGACGGCGACATGAAGCGGCTGTCCCTTGACCACCTTCTGCTTCATCGCTTTCAGCATGTACTTAATTGCATCTTCAGCGCTCCTGGGCAGGGCAACGGTGTGGGCATCGGCCTGCTGGAGTGTGAAGATGGGCTTGAATTTCAGCAGGGAGTTGACCAGCCCCGCCGCCTGGGGCACGCGCCCGCCCTTTACCAGGTAGTGTAGGGTATCGAGCATGGCGAACAGTTCCACCCGCGCCGTGACGCTGCGGGCAGTTTCCGTTACTTCGGCCAGTGTTTTACCGGATTCGGCCGCCCTGGCGGCGGCCAAAGCGACTAGCCCCTGGCCGGCAGCGGCGGTGGTAACGGCGAGCACCTCAATGGCCACGTTGCGAAGCATAGTCTTCGCCATTCTCGCGGCGATTTGGGCTGAATCATACATGGCGCTGAACTTGGTCGGCTCGGTGAGACAGAGGATGCTGTCGGTTCGTTCGCTGGACCTGCGGTAAGCTTCAAGATAGGGGGCGGGCGAGGAGGCGGAGGTGCTGGGAAGCTTCTCCGTCTGCTTGAGGAGCGCATAGAACTCGGTGGGCGTTATATCTATGCCGTCGCGGTAGGCCTTATCGCCGAAGATAAGCTGTACCGGCACAAGTTCAATGTCGTGCTCTGTTACCTGCTCTTGCGGAATGCAGGCGGTGGTGTCGGTGACGATGGCAACCTTATTCATAATAATGCCGCCCAATATTGATATTGGCAGCCCCTAATCTTCAGGGTAAAAGGCCAGCCCCAGCGTCCCCGTGCCACAGGCATAACCCATCAGCGGACTGAATTCAGAGAGCCATATTTCGGCGCAATTGAATTCGGCTGCTACACGTTCCTTGAGCTTCTCGGCTTCTTCTAGGGCGTAGGCATGCATTACCGCAACGTGTATCCGCTTCTGTCCCACTTCGGCCTTCATCATCTGCAGGATGCGTTCTATGCCGTGCTCTCTGGTTCTTGCTGCCCCTTTGAAGTGCACTGCCCCCGCAACGGTCAGGATTGGCCTGATATTGAAAACGGAGCCTACCTGGGAGGCAATTTTCGGTATGCGGCCGGAGCGGTAAACATGGCGGATTGTATCCAGAAGGACGATGGCGCTGACTTTGCCCATTACGTCTCTAGCAGAACTTGCCACTTCGGGCAGGCTTTTACCTTCCTCTGCCGCCCTCGCTGCCGCCAGAGCGATGAAGCCTTCTGCGGCGGTGGCCATCTGGGAGTCCAACACCTCTATGCAGGCATTGGGGAGCTCGGACTTGGCCATCTCTTTAGCCCCCAGAGCGACATTATATACCGAGCTGAGCTTGGTTGATACGGTTACACAGAATATATTATTAGCCCGTTTGCTTGCTTCGCTGAAGGCTTTCAGGCAGTCGTCTGGCGAGGCGGCAGATGCCTTGAAAGACTCAGGGTCTTTTAGAAACAGTTCATACGCCTGGGTCGGCGTGACGTCCACCCATTCCTTGTAATGCTTGCCGCCGGCGTAGAAATTAATCGGGATAATGGCGATGCCATATTGCTCAGCTAACTCCCTGGTGAGGCAAGCTATGCTATCGGTGACGACGGCTACCTTGCGTATGGCAGACCTCTCTTAACCGCATTCGCCTCAACTATCGCTGGCTGAGGTGCGATATTCCCTTTTCCCACTGCGCCTGGTGCTCCTTACCCAGCGTTCCAGGGCGGGCGGGATTAAAAATACGCCCCACATCGCCAGGACGAGCATGGCGAAGGCGGGCAGGCTGAGTTTGCCATTGGTGTAGTAGGCAATCGTGGTCAGGGTGAGCAGGCCTGACATTGTAAGCAGGGTTATCTTGAGCCAGCGCTGGCGCAGGCGAACGAAGGCAGCGATGGTTAGCGCCAGGGCGAGAAAGCTTAAACCAATCCACGGGGCGAAAGTGTATGTGCGCTGAGTGCTGTACTCATTGATTCTGCCATCCGGCGCCACTACCAGGAACCAGCCGACGATAATCGGAATCGGCAATAGCATCAGGGAGCTTAATAGCCAGTCCCTCTTCACGGTCTGGAAGATTATGAAGCACAGCCACCAGAGGGCCAGCGGAACATAAATGGGTATTACAAATAAAGACCAGCCTTTGGGCAGATAGACCAGGAGCACGCCTGTTATCAAGACCGGCAGCAGGGAATAGCCCAGCCAGGGAAATACCCAGCCCGGTTTGCCGCGACACCATCCATAAATAATCGTGCCCAGCACCAGAGAAAGTAAAAGCGACAGCCAGCCAATGTAATGCCACCAGTTAAGGGAAAATAAAGCGGCGAAGAGCAGGTGAGGCGTGGAGGCCAGTAATGCTTGTTTCCAGGTGCCCTGGCTATGGGCTTCGTATATCTGGTGGGCTATCAGCTTGGCCGAACCGAGCAGGCCCATACATTCCTTTATTGCGTCTTCATCGGAGAGGCCGGCTTCAGTCAATTCCTGAAATCGGTCTTCAATATGTGCTTCCAGTTCGTCGCTGATTTCGCCCTTCTTTGAAGGGTCCAGCCTTATATTGTTTCTAATGTTTTCCAGGTAATGACTAAGAGCTGTTGTCATCGCCACCGCCCCCACCTTAAATTAATAGCTCGCCGGTTGAATAACGAGCTTCATAGCGTTGAAAAAGTCCTGCCAGTTAATCCTTTCCACAGCTAATTTGTTGCGGCCCTTCTCGGTGATATAATAATACCGCCGTTGCCGCCCGTTGGACAACATCTGCCATTTGCCTACAATCAGCCCGGATTTCTCCAGGCGGTAAAGGGCCGGATAAAGTGTGCCTTCTTTGAATTTGAAATAGCCCTGGCTTTTTGCTTCAAGCTCCTTAACAATCTGGTAGCCGTACATGGGTTTTGTCTCTAATAAGCAAAGGAGCAGGGAATTGGAACTGCCTTTTATCAAATCGCGTTTTGAAGCCATAAAATTACCCTTATCCTAATTATACTTAGAAATTCTAAGTAACATAATAGTAACAAACAATCAATAGTTTTTCAATGGTGTCTGCACTTTGCGCCATAAAAATAAGGCTAAGGCAGCGGTTCTTTTCTATTTCGGCGAGCAGAGTTTGTAGTAGTTAACTACTTGTTGGCATGATTATTCTTTTATTTGGAACATGGCTATAAAGGCAAGCACGGCGGTTATCGCCCCAAAGACAATGTCTTCCCAGATGGATTGAGCCCCGAGGAATGAATTTAGCACCACCCATATGCCCAACGAGCAGATTGCCAGAGCCAATAACTTCATTACGCCAGATACCTCCAATGTTGATTTTAAAAACCATGAACCGCTGCCTTAGCGGTCTGTAATGCATAGATAACCATAATACATAGGAATACTAGGTATAATAGCAGCATTATTTACCTTTTGCAATATGTTTCGGCGCCGGGGTAGAAAATTATTTTTTAGTGGGTATTGGGCTGAAATTAGCTAACCTTTTCATTTAAACGACGTTATAGTATAGTGAAGTATCATAGCTTGGGGGTGCATCATGAAGAGGTTAGCAATGGTAGTAGCGCTGGTGTTGCTGGTTGTGTCGCTGGTTGCCTGTGCTGCGCCTAAATCAGCGCAAGCGCCGGCGCCTACGCCGACACCATCTCCGGTTCCTGCTCCTGCTCCGGCTCCTCCGCCTGTGATTAAAATTCCCTCAGCGTCGTCTGGAGGCGCTGATTCCACTGTTGTGCCACGGCCAGCCCCGGCCCCTGCGCCTTCTCCCGAAGAAGTTGGTGGCGATACTTGGGCGGGTGAGCGCATGATTGTGCGCACCGGCAGACTCGCTCTGGTGGTGGAGGATATAGGCGATGTCATTGACCGCATAACAAGACTCACCGATAGCTATGAAGGTTACGTGGTTTCCTCCAATATGTGGAAAGAGGATGAAAGGCTTTTTGGCGTTATTTCAGTCAGGGTTCCCGCCGAGCGTTTTGAAGAGGCCGTGAGCGCGTTTCGTGGGCTGGCCGTTGAGGTGAGGTCGGAAAGCACTTCAAGCCAAGATGTAACCGAGGAATATGTTGACCTCAGCGCCAAGCTGAAGAACCTTGAAGCATCGGAAGAGCAGTTGCTCCGCTTGATGGAGAAGGCCGAGAAAGTGGAAGACATCCTCAATATACAGCGGGAGTTGACCAGGACGAGGGGCGAGATTGAGCAGACTAAGGGCCGCATGCAGTACCTGGAG
>CAYWUK010000091.1:5495-7022 GCA_964461475.1 uncultured Dehalococcoidaceae bacterium | reverse complement strand
CTGCGGAAAAGGCGGCTGAGGAAGCGGAGGCCAAGGCCGGGGCGGCTATTCCAACTGCTCTGGTGAAGAAGGTGATTGGCTCGTGGGAATTCCTGATGTTTATCATAATAGCTATCCTTGCCTCCGTTTTTGGCTCGGTAGCCATAAGCGTTGGGCTGTCAAGCTTACATCCATAAAGGGCAGGCAGGAAGCGAAGAAAACTTTGATATTAAAACTTAAGATTGAGCCGCAAGTCTAAGGAGATAACAGGATGAATAGAAAATACAGCGAGGAGAAGGAGGAGTCGCGAGACCAGGAGAAAATGGAAGAAAAACAGCCGAAGATAATGACCAAGCCCCTACCGGAGATACTTGATGAGCTTGAGAGCTATATCAGACGGGTGGAGGAGGCGGTAAAACAAGCTCAGGCTGCGGCAAAGGAGTCAAGGGAAGCTGCAGCGCAGGCAAAGATAAGCGGCGAGAAGTCGACCGAAGCGGCAAAGAAGGCGGCTGAGGCAGCAGTGGCCAGGGTCAGGGAAGAGGCGGCTAAGGCTACTGACGCCATGGGTATAAGGATTTCCGGAGCTGAAACAGAGGTAAATGCTCTTAAAGAGAAAGTAAGCCAGGAGGCACTCGCTGTGGATAGGGCGTTTCTGGCCTTGAAAGATAAACACCTGGAAGAATCCCCTTTCCTGAACAAATAGGGGCGCTCTACAAAGCAAAAACTTAACTTAAAAGGAGGGATAAATGTTCTGGAAAAAGCAGCCGGAAAAAAAGGAATCATCGCAGCCAAAAGCGGAGAAGCAATCAGCAGCAGAATCGCCACCGCCAAAAACGGAGAAACTCGCCAGCCCGAGGTCTGTGGAGGAGCTGGTGGGAAGGCAGATGGTGATGGACCTGAAGAAAGACCCCGACTGGGTGTGGCAGCTTAAGAGTGTAATACGGCAGAGGCCAGGCGGCGCACACAGGTTTGATTTTCGGGTCTTTGATGAGCCTCAGATGACAGTGAAGAAGGTAAAGGTCAAGGACTATACCACTCTTGATAGCTACCTCGCATTGATAACCTCGCAGGGGTGGTTTGATAAGGTTACTATGGAAGTGCATTTTGAAGGTCAGGTTCAGATGCCAGCGCCCATTGTTGAAGCCGCCCCGGCGGGTGGGGGTGTCCGAATCTTCACCGAGAACGAGGTATGGCGTAAAATCGTAGGACTGAGTGAGCCTGGCAGCAGCGTCTTCTTTTACCTTGCCGGCAGCCCAGCATCAGGTGGCCCGCTGGGTCGGGGGGCAGCCGTCATAGAGTTGAATCCAAACTACGATGGCAAAAAGCAGAAGAGGTACATCGTTTATACCGAGGATGTGCAGGGTGAGCAGCTTGCGGGCAAGAGACAAAAGATGTTTGACTCTAACAGCTCCAAAGAGATTACGAAGTGGATTAAGGAGAGGCATCGCAGCTTAATATCTTAAGCTAGGTATAGTGAAGAATATAGTAGCACGATGAAGGGCAAGAGTATTCCCTCTTGCCCTGTGGGGTAGTTGCCTGTGCTTGCCG
>CAYWUK010000091.1:1298-5485 GCA_964461475.1 uncultured Dehalococcoidaceae bacterium | reverse complement strand
GTTTTGCCCTTTCTTATACTGTGTGCTGAAACGGCATTATGGATTATGGTATAATGTGAAGTTGGTGAGACAGACTATCAAAAGCAGGAGGTAAAAAGGTAGACATGAAAGGGTCAAAGGAAGTCATAGATGTGCTTAACTCTCTATTGGCCGATGAACTGACGGCGATAAACCAGTATATGGTACATGCCGAGATGTGCGAAAGTTGGGGATACGACAAGCTTGGCGAAGAGATACAAAAGCGCGCCATAGAAGAGATGAAGCACGCTGAAACGCTTATCGGGCGCATCTTATTCCTTGAAGGCGTTCCCGTAGTGAGCGAACTGAGGAAGATGCACATTGGCGCGGACGTGCCCAAAATGTTCGCCAGCGACAATGTTCTGGAAAGCGGTGCCGTTGAGGCATATAATTCAGCCATCGTATTGTGTGGCAATGCCAAAGATTTCGCCACGCGGGAAATCCTGGAAGCCATCCTGAAAGACGAGGACAAACACATAGACGATATTGAAGAGGTACAGGACCAGATAGGGCAGATGGGAATCCAGGTGTTTCTCTCTACCCAAACCTAGCAAAGTTACCGGTAGCAGCAATTGCCCGAACGCCTCTCATCATGGGGCCGTCTCTTCAGGGGCCAGGCCGTTTGCCCTGAGGAGTGACATGTCCGCCAGAATCTGACTTGTTGTGCCATCAGCTACTATTTGCCCCTTGTCCAGGATGACCGTCCGCGGACAAGTGGCGCGAACCAGCTCCAGGTCATGGGTGGCGACTATTTTCGTCGCCGGCAGCTTTTTTAAGAGGCTGATTAATGACCATCTGCCGCACGGGTCAAGGTTGCTGGTCGGTTCGTCAAATACCAGAATCTCCGGGCTCATGGAAAGCACAGTAGCGATGGCGATGCGCTTCTTTTCACCCAGGCTGATATGGTGCGATGAGCGCTGCTCATAGCCTGCCATGCCCACGCATTCCAGGGATTTCTTCACCGCCTCGTGCACCTCAGTTGCGCTGTACCCCATATTAATCGGGCCGAAGGCAACATCGTCGAAGACGGTGGGGGAAAATAGCTGGTCATCTGGGTTTTGAAATACCAGCCCCACCTTGGCCCTTATCTGGCGCAGATTATGCTCATTCAGCTTTTCGCCCAGCACGGAAACGGCGCCATTTGTATGCAGTATGCCGTTAAGGTGCAGCAACAGCGTGGACTTACCCGCGCCATTGGGCCCGATGAGGGCCATCGCCTCGCCGCGCGCGATTGCCAGATTGATGCTTTTCAGCGCCTCTCTGCCGTCGGGGTAAGAGAAAGACAGGTTTTCTATCCTTATTATTTCTTCCATATCATTACTTTGCCTAGCGCAGCACCAGCAGGTTAACCAGGCTGTCCGTAATTATAATCGTGCCCAGGCCGATGCCGAAGAGAGCATCGGCCATTTTGAATCTGGACCGGTCAAGAGTGCGGCTCTGCCCGTCAAAGCCGCGGGCAGCCATGGCGGCATAGACGCGCTCGCTGCGCTCATAGCTGCGGATGAACAGGGTGCCGACCATGTTGCCGATGGTGCGGAGCTTCCAGAGGATGCCCCCGCCGAAGTTGCGGCTGTCTCTCGCCTGCTTCATGCGCATCGTCTCGTCTACAATCACAAAGATATAGCGGTACATGAAGGACATTATCATAACCAGCACGCGGGGCATGTGCAACCTTTCCAGGGCGTGTAAGAGGCTGGTGAGCTTTGTCGTGGCTGTCAGCCAGATAAGACATAACATGGAAAGCCAGGACTTGACGAGGATATTCGCCACAACTTGAATGCCATCGTGGGTAACGGTCAGGTGCCAGAGCCAGATATTATAGCTGCCCGCTATTTCCCCCTGCTTGAAGAACGGCACGAAGGCGGAAATTAAAAGGACGAAAGGTATAACCAGCAGCGACCGTTTGATTACATAGCCCACGGGCAGTTTTGAAGAGATAATCAGGCTGGCAATCAGCACGAGGTAGAGGGCAAAGCCGGGCCAGCTTCCCGGCGGCATGAGCACCACGCAAAATATAAACAGCATGGTGAAGATGAATTTCGTGCGCGCATCCAGCCTGTGGGAGAAGCTGTCCCTGTCGCTATACTTGTCAAGGAAAGAATGTTTCACAGACGCTACACCTTTTTATTTATCTCGTCGCTAGGCATGTTTTCTTCTTCTGGTCGCAACCAGCAGCCAGGCCACTCCATATGCCAGGCAGAATAAAAGGAGAGTGCCAATTACCCCGGCGATTATCGTGGCCGCTGCCTCATTATTAACGCCCGGGAAGGCATAGTCGGCAATAATCTGGAATGGCGCTTCCCCGGCCAGGCCGAGGAAGCCCTTTTCCTCCGCCACGCGTTCCAGCCCATCTGGTGAGGATGAGGCCAGCGGCGATAGAGTGGCTGCTGCCAGTGAGATGAATAGGGCAATGAGCCACCACTTTGATTTCACCCTGTCTCTCCTTATTGCTAAATTCGCTGCAGCTCCAGCAGGTCGGCCCTGGTTGCCATTACCACGCTGAGCACAGCCACGGTAATCATCGCCTCTAAAATGCCGATCAGTGCATGGACGCCGGCCATGGCGGGCAGGACTACCGCCATTGGCGAGGCGCCGGATACCGCCAGCTCGATGGCACATGCTACTGCTGCCAGGACTGTTGCCGCCCAGGCCCCGGCGAAACCACCGATTAACTTGCTCCTGCTGCTATTGCCGAATAATAAGGTAAAGAGGCGATATATGTAGTAGCTGCTGAAGCTGCCGATGATGCCCATATTGAGGATGTTTGCTCCCAGCGCGAGCAGGCCGCCATCCTGGAATATCAGGCATTGAGCGATGAGGACGCAGGTCATGATGAGCACCCCCGCCCAGGGGCCGAGGAGCATCGCCGCCAGGGCTGCGCCCACGAAATGCCCGGAGGTGCCTCCGGCAATGGGAAAGTTGAGCATCTGGGCGGCGAATATAAAGGCAGCGAGCACGCCCATCAGGGGCACCTGCTTCTCGCCGAGCTTCTTCCCCGCCACCCTGACGGCGTTGGAGACGCCGCCTGCGGAGATCGCGGTAGTTGTGGCTACCGTAGCCGCATTGAGGAATCCGTCCGGTATGTGCACTTATTCCCCTCTTTTTATAAGGGCTGCTGAGGAACCATTTTCGTTAGTAGTAATTGCGACTATTTGCAATATTCAGGCGAAAAATATAAGCCCTAAGGCAGGGTGGAGGCTGTATCATCTCTCAAGCATGTCCAGTTTGGAGTATGGCAATCGCATTTAATTGCAATAATAATCTATTTTAGTGGCGGTTGTCAATGCCTGGAATGTGGTCTTATGGTTGGGCTGCGATTGTTTTCTGGTTTTGGGGACGATTAGCCGGAGCGTGGACTTTTTGGTGGGCGAATAAAGCGGACAAGACGCATTATCATAATAGCTCCTGCCCACGGGATGGCTACGGCAATGGCAAATATTAAGAGCACTGCTGCCAATATAACTGCCAGGCCCATCTTCACCACCCCCCGCTTTTGCTAAATTTCCTGCCCTTGTCCGTCCGCATTTCAAATGCGGATATAGGCTTATTTACCCGTTAATTTTATATTAACTGTCTATTGCCACATTAATCTTCCGCTTTTATGCCGATTTATAGTAAGCATAAATACCTAAGGCAGGCACAACCTGTAACTTTTTGACACTTGGTGTTAACTGGCTTACCATATGATAAACTATTATATAAAGTGGCGAATTTCAATTGAACGCAGTCTTAAAGTCAAACATAGGCAGAAGGATGCTTCTCCTGGCCACGGTGAGTATGCTACCTGTGCTCACGGCGCTGGTGATTTCCGGCTGGCTTGCCGTGCAGCAGAGCCAGCAGCGGCTGTCTCACGAAAGCCAGGCTCTGGCGCAGGCAACGGGCAATCACCTGGACTATATCCTTCGTCAGAACCTGGAGAGGTTGAACAGCATCCAGTTTGCGCCGGGCATAGACATAGATGATGCGGACCCCGAGCCAGAGACAAGGGCTCTCCACAGCGCCTATCTTGGCTCTATATTTGATGTCGTATTTATCGCTGACCTGTCCGGCAAAGTCCTCTGGACGGAGCCGAATGTTCAGGGCCTGGCGGGTGCCTATATCAGCACCTATCCGCCTGTGGCGCAGGCCCTGCGCAGCACCAGGCCTACAATCTCGAATGCCTTCAGAAC